>DATNRH010000978.1 GCA_036703605.1 Candidatus Obscuribacterales bacterium
TGGAGTCGGTTGAGCGATCGCGACTCTGCTAATCTTTGGTTGAGACAGATGATTCAGCTAGCTTGTCAGAAAATTCTAACCGTTTCAGATCATCGTCAAACTCCCCAGAAGTAAATCACGTTGAATGCCTACTAGCCAACACTGACTGGCTCTAGTACAGTCACTATGGTGGACTCAATAGCAATGGGACTCCGCAGACATTTGCAAGGCTCATACCCTGATTCAGCAAAACTCCCGACTTTGGTCACAGTTTTATGGCTTATTGCCTAGATGATCCTGAGTTATCTGGCAAAACAGATGCTGGAACTTGAAGACCCTGAACGCGCTGCTTGATAAATTCTTCGTGCTGTTGCCGTTCGTAGGCGGTGATCCATGATAGAGTTGTGGATAATACAACCAAGCTAAAAAACATAGCGATCGCTATTTCGCTGGTTACAGCGGCTCGGGCGATGAAGGAAATGGCGTGGATATCACCAAAGCCAACGGTGGAAAAGGTGACAAAGGCAAAATAGATGGCGACAAAGCCTGGATCGAGTCCAGAAAAATGGCTTGCATCTTGGCGCACCAGTTCGCTGTACAGACTGGAAAAGCCAAGGATAATAGTAGAAAAGCCGATGGATAAGAGCCCTAGAACCACGGGTAGGCGATTGATGGCGGGGATGAAGGTGTAGTCTCGCACCCGCATGGTTCCCTGAAGACGCTCGACTTCTTGCTCTTGCCCAGCTCCGAGAAACACTTCCAGTACAAGTAAGATAACTAACCCTAAACCACTGCTGATGGAGATGCCGGAGAGCCATAGTCCTAGGGCATGGCTGGGGGAATTCATCTGAATAGCTTGTAGGGTATTGCGTCCACAGAGAATCAACAGTACCAGGGCGATCGCTCCCATGACCTGGCGCAGGGCAGTGAGTCTACCATAGCGGGAGGTGACTTGGGTGTGAATGATGGGCGCGTCGGCAGCAGCAGCGATCGCTCCCGTGGCTTGCAAATGCTGGATGATCACCTGAGCGATCGCATCACTGAGGGCGGGTTCTCGCAGCAACTCGCGGATGGTCTCGGAGACTTGGGTGAGCGGGGCAGGCTGGTCGGGCTGAGCAGAAGGTGGCGGATTCATAGGCGACCGATCGTCTCGTGTACTGTTCGTATGGTGCCATGAAAGTACAGTAAGCAGAGGATTTGGGGGCGATCGCTGACCGTGGGCTCTATCAATTGCTCCATGGGTAAGATTTCTATCCATCTAAGGCACAGGTCTATGAGAGGATAGCCTGGGTAGGGCACGCCCATACCCCGCCCGTTGTTTTGGACTCGCCATGGTTTCTGCTAATCCATTTCTCAATTTAGACTACGAGCCAGCCCTAGAAGCGATCGGTGATGATTACTATGACGTGGTCATCGCTGCAGATTTTCCTCAGCAGATCCTGCGTTTTCGTAACGATGCCCTGCTACCCCGATTAGGACTGTCGCCTGAGTCAGTGACCGATGGCGATTTTATCGAAGCCTTTGCAGCCTTTAAGGGACGGGAACCGCTGCTGGCCCTGCGCTACCATGGCTATCAGTTTGGGGAATATAATCCCTTTTTGGGTGATGGTCGCGGCTTCTTGTATGGTCAGGTGCGGGGCACGGATGGCGATCTCTACGATCTGGGTACCAAGGGATCGGGGACAACGCCCTACTCGCGGGGTGGTGATGGGCGTCTGACCCTGAAGGGCGGCGTGCGGGAGGTGTTGGCGGCGGAAATGCTGCATGTGTTGGGGGTTAACACCTCTCGCTGTTTAAGTTTGGTGGAAACCGGCGACTCGCTATGGCGAGGCGATGAACCGTCCCCCACCCGCGCTTCGGTGATGGTGCGCTTCAGCCGTTCCCATATTCGCTTTGGTACCTTCGAGCGTCTGGACTATATTCAGCGTCCAGATTTAATTCAGCGGTTGCTCAACCATGTGATTGCCACCTACTATCCCCATCTTTGGGAAGAGGGCGATCGCTACGAGTTGTTTTATCAAGAACTAGTGCAGCGAACAGCGGACTTGATGGCCCAGTGGATGATGGCGGGTTTTTGCCATGCAGTGTTAAACACCGACAACATGTCGATCACTGGCGAAAGCTTTGACTACGGCCCCTACGCCTTTTTGGATCGCTACGATCCACGGTTCACGGCCGCCTATTTTGACTACAGCGGTCGCTACTGCTACGCTAATCAACCGGAGGCCTGTGTGTGGAATCTAGAGCGGCTTCAGGTGCCGTTGAAGGCTGTGCTGTCGGCGGACGTCATGAAGGATGCCTTAGCTGGATTTGGCGATCGCTTCACCACAGAGTATCGGCGGTTGATGCTGCAAAAACTGGGCTTGGCGCATGTGCCGGATGACCTCGGTATTCCCTTGCTGCAAACGACGCTCCAGCTTTTGGTAGACAGCGACATCAGCTACCATGCCTTTTTCCTGATGCTGCGGCAGCAGGTGTCGCCCCTGTGGTGGCAGGATGCATCTTTGATTTTGAATGGGGCGATCGCCCAGCCTGGTTATGAACCGGATGAATCCCAATTCCACCCAGCCCATCTCCAAGAGTGGCGATCGCTTTACCATAGGGCGATCGCTGCGGCAGCTCATGATGCCGTAACAGCAAGGCTCAATCGCTGGAATCCCGATACCATCCTGCTGCGATCGCAAATTGAAGCGGTGTGGGAGCCGATTACTGTGGATGATGACTGGACGCCCTTTGAACAGTTGCTTAAGCGCATCTGGGCATCGGTGGAGATGTCAGCCCCGGTGCTGTAGGGGGGGCAGGTACTTGAACGGTGATTTGGGACGGCGTTGCGGAATCATACTGTTATTCTGCAATGCCGAGGTCACCTACCTAGCAGGATTTAAAAATCAAAAATCTCGCATCACTGCGAGATTTCTTAGAATCGGAGCGGCGGGATTTGAACCCACGACCCCCACTACCCCAAAGTGGTGCGCTACCAAGCTGCGCTACGCCCCGAATTGCACTGAATTACAATGCTTAACTAGAATAGCATACATTGTAATTCAGGTGACGCCTTCAGCGTCAAATTTTCTGCGAAAGCTGGGGTAGGGGCAACCCGTAGGCAGACCCTACCTCCTAGTCATGGACTACTCAACGCCTTCGATGCGGTCTTCCACTTCTTGATAGAGCTGGCGTAGGCGATCGAGGTTTTCTTCGCTGGTTTCCCAGTAGCCACGACCGTTGACCTCCAGCAGCGTGGTCACCATCTTGCGGAAGGAGTGGGGGTTGAGGTTCATCAACCGCTTTTGCATCTCCTCGTCTTCCATGAAGGTGGTGTTGACGTCTTCGTAGACCCAGTTGTCCACTGCGCCCGCCGTTGCCGACCAGCCGACCGTGTTCACCAACCGCTTCGATAGTTCTCGCACGCCCTCGTAGCCGTGGGAGAGCATCCCTTCGTACCACTTGGGATTGAGCATTTTGGTGCGGGCATCGAGGCGCACGGTTTCTGACAGGCTACGTACCTGAGCATTGGCCGTGGTGGTATCGGCGATGAAGGCCGACGGGGTCTTGCCGTCCTTGCGCAGATTAGCGACCACCTTGGTGGGGTCGGAGTCGAAGTAGTGGGACACATCCGTCAGGGAAATTTCTGACGAATCCAGGTTTTGGAAGGTGACATCCACAGTCTTCAGGGAAGCCTCGAAGATCTCCCGTGACTCGTCCATCATGCCGGGGTTATCGGAGTTGAAGGCAAAGCCCTTGCGGCGCAGGTACATATCCTGCAGTTCCGACTCGTTTTCCCAGGTGCTGTTTTCCACCGCCAGGTTGACGTTGGCCGCGTAGGAACCGGAGGCGTTGGAGAACACGCGAGTAGCAGCTTGGCGCAGATGGATGCCCATCTCTTCCGCTTGCTGCAGGGCGTGCTTGCGCACAAAGTTCATCTCAACCGGTTCATCGGATTCCGCTGCCATCTTGATGGCCCGATCCAACAGGTTCATTTGGTTGATAAACAGGTCGCGGAAGACTCCAGAACAGTTGACCACCACGTCAATACGAGGCCGTTTCAGTTCTTCTAGGGGAATCAGTTCCAGCTTGTTTACGCGACCGAGGGAATCCGGCACCGGGCGCACCCCCACCAGCATCATCACCTGGGCCAAGGATTCGCCGTAGGTTTTGATGTTGTCGGTGCCCCAGAGGACGAAGGACACGGTTTCGGGATAGGCTCCGCCATTTTCGGCCCGCTGGCGATCGAGCAAGCGATCGACCACGATGGTGGCGGACTGCACCGCAGCGGTGGTGGGAATGGACTGGGGATCGAGGGCGTGGATATTTTTGCCGGTGGGCAATACATCGGGGTTGCGAATGGGGTCGCCGCCGGGGCCAGGGATGACGTATTCACCCTCCAGCGCCTTCAGCAGAGCGCCCAGTTCGTTATCCGCGCAGACCTGTTGCAGACAGAATTCCAGATATTCCATCAGCTTCTTGAGCGCGTCCACATCCACATTGGGATAGCCCGCATCGGTCAGCGCCTGCAGCCATGGCTCCTTCTTGCCCATGTTGAAGAAGTTGAGCTTGGAGACCAAGGACACCCGACCCTCGGCATCGGTTTGGGCTTGAACCAAGGCGGCTACGGTGACGCGGGTGGCTTGGGTGATGTCGTAGAGCAACTGCACGTCTTCTAGGACGCCGCGATCGCTGTTCTTATAGATATCATCCAAGTTACGGCCAATGCTGGTGGCGATGATGCGCGGTAGACCCAGCAGATTATCTTCGGCACGATCGAGGCTGGCGATGTTCACCAGGGTGGCGATCGCTTCCTCTGCCGTCGGTGGTTGACCGATGATATGCAGACCGCAGGGCAACAGCCGCGACTCAATCTCCATCAGGCGGATATAGACCTTGCCGATGAGGTTGTCCCGCTCTTCCATGGAAAGCTGATCGGCCTCGACCTCCGGTAGATCGATGTCCTTATCCAGATTCACCAAGCGGCATTTATCTACAATGGCATTGACGATTTGGATTGCCCGGCCGCTTTCCTTCTGGGTTTGGTAGGAGGCAATCAGTTCGCTGAGTTCCTTCAGACCCTTATACAGCCCGGCATTTTCTGCGGGGGGCGTCAGGTAGCTGATGGTCTCGGCATAGCTGCGGCGCTTGGCGATCGTCGCTTCCGAGGGATTATTCGCTGCGTAGTAGTAGAGGTTGGGAATGGTGCCAATCAGGCTATCGGGGTAGCATTCGCCCGACATGCCCATTTGCTTACCCGGCATGAACTCTAGGGAGCCGTGGGTGCCAAAGTGCAGGACGGCATCGGCTTTCCAGATGCGTTCCAGGAAGGTGTAGTAGGCGGCGAAGCCATGGTGGGGGCTGGCGGAACGGGAAAAGAGCAAGCGCATCGGGTCGCCTTCGTAGCCGAAGGTGGGCTGAACCCCGATGAACACGTTGCCGAAGGACTTACCGTAGATCAGCAGATTCTGACCATCGGAGTTGAGGTGCCCTGGTGCAGGGCCCCAGCTATCTTCCAAGCGCTTGTGGTAAGGCGTTAGCTCTTCATACTCTGGCACCGACATGCGGTAGGCCACATTCAGCTCAGGGCTGGCGTATTGGGCCTGGGCATCATGGATCACCGCTTCCATCAGCGCTTGGGGCGAGTCGGGCAGATCCTGAATGTCGTAGCCGTTGCCCTTCAGCGCCTTCACAACTTCGTAGATGGAGCCAAACACGTCGAGGTAGGCGGCAGTACCCACGTTGCCTTTATCGGGGGGGAAGCTGAAGATGGTAATCGCCACCTTCTTATCCACTTTGGGCTTACGACGCAGGGTGGCCCATTTCATGGCCCGTTGGGTGATGGCTTCAACCCGATCCTGGAGAGCGATCGCTTTCCCCGTGGCTCCATCGCGGCCGGAGAGGATGATCGGTTCAATGGCTCCATCCAGTTCGGGAATAGCAATTTGCAGCGCCACCTGAATCGGATGTAGACCCAGATCGCTGTCCTGCCATTCTTCGGTGGTTTGGAACACCAGGGGCAGCGCCACCATGTAGGGACGGTTGAGGCGCTTGAGGGCGTCGATGGCCTTGGGATGATCCTGCCGAGCGGGGCCGCCAACCAGGGCAAAACCGGTAAGGGAAATCACCGTATCGACGAGGGTCTTGCCGGGGGAATTGGGGTAGTAGAAATAGGCATCGACGGGTTTTGAGAAGTCTAGACCGCCGGCAAACACCGGGATCACCCGTGCGCCCATGCATTCCAGCTCCTGCACCATGGCCACATAGTGGGCATCATCGCCGGTGACCAAGTGGGTGCGCTGCAGCACCATGCCCACCGTGGGCACGAGGGGATCTTTGAGGTCATCGGAAATATCAGGACGGCTGTTATACCAGTCGAGGTAATCCTGCACATCCTCAAACATGCGCGGAGCCAAGGGATGCCAGATGCCCATGTCGGGGTAGGTGACCGGCTCTTGGTAGTGCAGAGCTTCCCCATCTTGGGATACCTGGTCTTTGAAGACATATTTGTCGGCCAGCATCAGCAGGAAGTTTTCCAGGTTTTCCGCCGAGCCACCCAGCCAATATTGGAAGCTGAGCATGAAGTTGCGAGCATCCTGGGCCTTGTCCATGGGCAGATACTTCAGCACCTTGGGCAAGGTGTTGAGCAACTTGAGCATGGCGTCTTGGAAGCTGCTGCCCGACTGCTTCTTGCGCTTCTTCATGAACTCGCCGATGGCGCTCTTGGATTGACCAAGCTGGGCCATGGAGAAGGTGCCCATCTTGTTGAGGCGCATCACTTGGGGCATGGAGGGGAACACCACCGCCACGTCGAGGTGATCGCGATGGGGTTCCACCGCTGTGACCACCTTTTCAGCCAGTTCTTCGATGAAAATCAAAGAGGCAATGAAGACATTCGCGTTGGCGACGTCCTTCTCAAAAGCTTCGTAGTTTTCTGGGCTGCGGAGTTCTTCTAGCAGATACCCGCTGATTTCGATGGCGAGATTGGGGTTGTTCTGGTTAATCGAGCGAACCGCCGCGGATAAGGCGCTTTGGTACTGCGGCTCTAGCACCACATAGACAACCTTGAGCAGCGAACGGTTCTGAAGATTTTCCGGCTCAATGTGTCTGATCGCGGGCTTGACATAAGTGAACATTCAGTGAGGCTCCTGTAAAGCTGCCAGATTGAGGCTTGCTCAAATCACTACTATTGAGTGTTTGTACCAGAAAAACCAGGTCAGAAACCGCACCCTCCTAAGATCTGAAACAATTTGATAAAAAAACTGAGACAAAAATTTACAATATTTGACATATCCTGAAGTAAGCACTCATTTAATTGTAAATTTATTGCAACAATGTTAAGGGCGATCGCTCCCATGTCTTTTCAGCTCTGGATTTCACCGATGGGGATCGGTCACGTTTTTGGGCGATATTGGGCGATCGCTGGGAATTATGCCTAGGATCAAAGTAGCTGGAACCGTTGGGACTGCCATGAAACGCATCGTGTTAATCGCTGGTTTTGAGTCATTTAATGCCGATCTCTATCGCCAAGCGGCCCGAGAGGTGAGCGATCGCTGTCCTGATCTGCAGATGCAGGTGTTTAGCGATCGCGATCTGGCGGCGGATCCCCAGGCGGTTGAGCAGGCGCTCCAGGGAGCCGATGTGTTTTTCGCCAGCCTGATCTTTGACTACGATCAAGTCCTCTGGCTGCGGGAGCGGGTGCAGCAGATTCCCATTCGCCTGGTGTTTGAGTCGGCCCTAGAACTCATGAGCCTCACCCAACTGGGTAAGTTTGCCATTGGCGACAAGCCCAAGGGTATGCCCAAGCCGGTGCAGTTTATCCTCAGCAAGTTTGGCGGCAGCCAGCGGGAAGAAGACAAGCTAGCCGGCTACATCAGCTTCCTCAAAGTTGGCCCCAAGCTGCTGAAATATATCCCTGTGGGCAAGGTGCAGGATCTGCGCAATTGGCTGATCATCTACGGCTATTGGAATGCGGGCGGTAGCGACAACGTGGCGGCCATGGCTGGGTACCTGGCCCAAACCTACCTGGGCGTGACCGTTGGCGAGATTCCGCCGATGCTGGAAACTCCTAATATGGGGCTACTCCATCCCGACTACGATGGCTATTTTCTATCCCCCCGCGCCTACCTCGACTGGTACCTGAGTCAATCTTCCCTAGCCGCTACCGCGCCTCGGGTTGGCCTGCTGCTCTACCGTAAGCATGTGATCACCCGCCAGCCCTACATTCCCCAACTGATTCGGCATTTTGAGCAAGCCGGGCTGATCCCCATTCCCATCTTTATTAACGGCGTCGAAGGCCATGTGGCGGTGCGGGACTGGATGACCACCGCCCACGAACAGGCCCAGCGTCAGCAGGGCACTGTAGACTGTTCCTCCCTCTCCACTGATGCCGTGACGGTGGATGCTATTACCTCGACCATTGGCTTTCCCCTAGTGGGCGGCCCGGCCGGATCCATGGAAGCGGGGCGGCAGGTGGAGGTGGCCAAGCGCATCCTCAGCGCCAAAAATGTGCCCTATCTGGTCTCCGCACCGCTGCTGATTCAAGATATTCACTCTTGGACACGTCAGGGGATCGGCGGTCTGCAAAGCGTGGTGCTCTATGCCCTGCCCGAACTCGACGGAGCCATCGATCCCATTCCCCTGGGCGGTCTGGTGGGCGACAAGATTTACCTGGTGCCCGAACGGGTGAAACGGCTCACCGGTCGGCTGAACCAATGGATTGCCCTGCGCCGCAAACCTAAGAGCGATCGCAAGCTGGCAATTATTCTCTACGGCTTTCCCCCCGGCTACGGCGCAACCGGCACCGCCGCCCTGCTGAATGTGCCTCAATCGCTGCTGAATGTCCTGCGGGCCTTGGAATCTGAGGGGTACGATCTCGGCAACGACCCGCTACCGGAGGATGGGGAAGCGCTGATCGCTCGGGTGAAGGCCGCAGACGATCTGTTTGTCTCCGCCATGCCCCCTGGCTCCCGGCTGACCGATGGCCAAACCACCACCGTTGCCCCCCGCCAGTTGGCGAAATGGCTGGGCTACCTGCTCACCCGCCGGGTGGAAAAACAGTGGACATCCCTCACCCAGAGCGGCATTCGCACCCTCACCGGCGAACATCCTGAGGATAGCCGCTACCTGCTGGGCGGCGTGCAGTTGGGTAATCTGTGGATTGGCGTGCAGCCGCCCCTGGGCCTTCAGGGCGATCCCATGCGGCTGATGTTTGAGCGGGATCTGACGCCCCATCCCCAATATGCCGCCTTCTACCAATGGCTCCAGCACGACTTCCAGGCCGATGCGGTGCTGCACTTCGGCATGCACGGCACGGTGGAATGGCTGCCCGGCTCCCCTCTCGGCAACACTGGCTATTCTTGGTCGGACGTCCTCCTCGGCAATCTGCCCCATCTTTATATCTATGCGGCCAATAATCCCTCCGAGTCAATGCTGGCCAAGCGGCGGGGCTACGGCGTGCTGATTTCCCACAACGTGCCGCCCTACGGTCGAGCTGGTTTGTATAAAGAACTGGTCACCCTGCGGGATTTGATCGCCGAGTATCGCGAGGATCCCGAGAAAAACGACGGACTCACCGAGATTATCTGTAAAAAAGTTCTGGATACTGGCCTAGAAGCCGACTGTCCCTTTGACGACGCCAAGCGCCTTGGACTAGCCTTCAGTCCTGAAACCGTCCGCATGTTCAGCAGCGATCGCTTCCGCCATTACCTGGTTAAGCTCTACAACTACCTGCAAGTGCTTGAAGCCCGCCTATTTTCTTCGGGATTGCACATCCTCGGGGAAGCGCCCAATCCAGAGCAGGTGCAGGGCTATTTATCCGCCTACTTTGGCGATCGCCCTGATGATGATCAAGACCAAGCAGCGATCGCCCAGGAGATCACCCACCGCCTAGCCCAAACCACCGACGAACTCACCAACCTGCTGCGCGGCCTCAACGGCGAATATATTCCCCCCGCCCCCGGCGGCGATCTGTTGCGCGACGGCCCCGGAGTCTTACCCACCGGCCGTAACATCCACGCCCTCGATCCCTACCGGATGCCCTCCCCCGCCGCCTACGAACGCGGGAGAGCGATCGCCCGTCAGTTGATTGCCCAACACCAGGACGTCCAGGGTACCTATCCAGAAACCATTGCGGTGATGCTCTGGGGCTTGGATACGATCAAAACTAAGGGCGAATCCATCGGCATTTTGTTAGAACTCGTTGGCGCTGCACCGGTGAAAGAAGGCACCGGCCGCATCGTTCGCTATGATTTGATTTCCCTAGACGACCTCGATCATCCCCGCATTGATGTCTTAGGTAACTTATCCGGCATCTTCCGCGATAGCTTCGTCAACGTGATTGAATTACTCGACGATCTATTCCAGCGTGCCGCCCAAGCCGACGAGCCAATTGAGCAAAACTTTATCCGCAAACATGCGATCGCCCTCCAAGCCCAAGGCGTCGAAAATCCCTGTGCCCGCCTCTTTTCCAATCCCGCTGGTGACTTTGGTTCTCTGGTGAACGATCGCGTCGTGGATTCCAACTGGGAAACCGGCAAAGAGCTAGCCGACACCTGGAAAGGTCGCAACACCTTTAGCTATGGTCGCCACGATAAAGGGCAGTCGCGCCCCGAAATTCTAGATACCTTACTCCAGTCCACCGACGGCATTGTCCAACAGATTGACTCCGTGGAATATGGCCTCACCGATATTCAGGAATATTACGCTAACACCGGTGCGCTGAAGCAAGCGGCGGAACAGAAACGCGGCAAGAAAGTCACCGCTAGCTTTGTGGAAAGCTTCTCCAAAGACACTACTCCTCGCAGTTTAGAATCTCTCCTGCGTATGGAATATCGCACCAAGCTCCTCAATCCTAAATGGGCTGAAGCCATGGCCGACCAAGGATCTGGCGGTGCCTACGAAATTTCCCAGCGCATGACTGCCCTAATCGGCTGGAGCGGCACGACGGATTTCCAAGATCACTGGGTCTATGATCAAGCCGCCGAGACCTACGCCCTCGATGCAGAGATGGCTGAGAAGCTACGGCAAGCAAATCCCGAAGCGTTTCGCAATATTGTCGGACGAATGCTAGAAGCTCACGGTCGCGGCTTTTGGGCTGCGGATGATCACAAGCTAAACCAGTTGCGATCGCTCTATGAGTTAACCGATGAAGAGCTAGAAGGGGTGACGGTGTAGCAGTAAAAAAAGCTGAGAATGACGCTCAACGTATTGAATCTCAATTACCTCAGCCTGATTATGATCTAGATCAAACTCACGTTGCAGCAAACTTGGCAGTGGTGAGGGTAGTGTTGATCACCTGCACAGCTTGACCGACACCATCCTCCGCCCGAATAGTTGTTCCTAAATGCTGAGCGTACTGTCGCAGGGTTGAGTTTGTGGTCGCCTGCTGAATGGCATGGGCTAGAGAATCAATCGAGAGGCGCTTCTTGGGAATGGGTTGAGGACTAACGCCTAATTGAGCAGCACGCTTGCCCCAAAAGGGTTGATCGGCAAAAAACGGCACAACAATCCCCGGTATACCCGATCGCAACGCTGCCGCTGTCGTTCCTGCACCACCATGGTGAACAATCGCCTTCACGCGGGGGAACAGCCAGTCATGGGGAATGGCATCCAGCTTAAAGACGTGGTCGGGAAGATCGGCATTTTGAATACCCCCCCAGCCTGTGAGCAGCAGTCCCCGTTGACCAGTTTGCTCTAATGTGGCCAGGGCGATCGCCGTGGTAGTTTCCGCATCCCGGCTGGTCATAGAGCCGAAGCCAATCGAAATGGGCGGGTCTCCTGCGGCTAGAAAGTCCAGCAGCTCAGTCGGTGGTGTGAAATTCGGTGGCGCATCCAGAAACCAGTATCCCGTTATATGGTGGTGGGCGTCCCAGTCGGGAGGGTGAGGAATGACCGCTGGACTGTAGCCAAACAGCTTAGGCAGCGATCGCCAACGCTGACCCAAGAATGGACAGTTTTGGTGCGGCGCTAAGTGCAGCGTGCGCTGACGCCAATCATTGACTGATTGCTTGAAGAGCTGCCAGTAAAAGTGGTTGAAAAATTGATAGACCCAACGATTGAGGGTTTTTCCCAGGTGGACGGGGGGAGCCATCGGATGGGTGATTGCTCCGGTGGGCAAAATGGGTTGGAGGAGGGCAATGAAGGACGGTAGTCCCAGACACTCCGCCACATCATCGCCAAAAAAGGCCGTGCCGCTGCTAATGACCGCATCTGCATCCTGACAAGAGGCCCAGGTTTGGGCCAAGGATTCTGCCAAAATTGGATCTAGCGCTTCTCGTAAACGGCTCAGAGCTTGCAGTGGATTGCCTCCGGAGGCAATCATGCTCTGCCCTGCTTCTCCTTGGACGATCGCTTGCACATTGCCGCCAATGGGCCAGAAGTCTAGACCATAGTGTTGAATTAAATCTTTGAAGGTGTCGTGGGTGGTGAGCCGGACGGTGTAGCCCGCTTGCTGTAGCCCCACTCCTAGCGCAATGTAGGGCTGAACATCACCTCGAGACCCGATCGTGAGAATGTTGATTTTCATGGCTTCCTGATTTAGGAGATGTATGGAAAAAGGTACTAACACATTCGATTGTCCGATTGAATAGTCATGATTAAAACCTGCTGTCTTCGATCCCCGCTTCGCTTCCCCCTTGGTAAGGAAGCTACAGACATTTTGGTACTGCCCTAGGCTTAAGTGAATTGTGTGTCTAACCGGACTTGCGAGCAAACGATGACCCAGTTCCTACTCGGAAAACGGAAAAAAGAGGTTTAAACCTTATTCTTTCGTCGGATGGTGTGAGATGTCCTGATGTCAAATCCGGTTAAAAGGTCATAACTGGGATCTCCTGCCTTTGATCTCCCGCCTTGCTTCCCCCTTGTTCAGGGAGCTACAGACATTCTGGTACTGCCCCAGGCTTAAATGAATTGTGTGTCTAACCAGATTTGATATGACGGGCCTTCGTCAGGTTGTTCCAGGTGATAAGCGAGGACTCATCTTAAATCTGGATCAGGAGCTACGGGATCTTTCCCTTGCCATCCCTCGCCATCCCTCGCCCAACCAGCGTCCAAGGGAACAATGGTTGGTACTGTCCAAGCTATGGGGATATGACGGGCAGCATCTAGTGGGTAGGATCTGCTAGTGTTGGTTCCGGCGCGATCGCCTGCAAGCGCCAAGTGAGTAACTCCAAGGCTTCGGTTTCCATGTCTCGGATGATGTCTCTAACAGACTTGATGGCGGTAATGTTGCCACTACTTTCCCCGGCGGTGAGACACATCTCCTCAAAGTCGCCGGTGGTGTCGGGCATTGGCAGAATGACGGAAAACGGAGGCATCGGTACCGTTTGCCCAGCAACGATGGTAGAACCAATGGGAGGGCTTGTTCGTGCCATGTCCATGGCTTCGGCAACGCGATCGCCCCACTGATGCACCGCTCGATTGCGAATCACTCGCATCATTTGCCCCGGCATTTCAGGGCCAAACAAGGTGGTTCGAGTGGTGTCGCCTAGTTGCGCATCTAGGACTCTTGCTTTGTACTCAGCATGGGCATAGGCTTCTTTGCTGGCAAGAAAGCGAGTGCCACACCATACGGCTTCTGCTCCCAGAGCCAAGGACGCGATGAGTCCCTTGCCGTCGATAATGCCCCCTGCTGCAATCACGGGAATTGGTGCAACGGTGGTGCAAACGGCGGGTAACAGATTGAAGGTACTAGCTTCCGAGCGATTGTGGCCGCCCCCTTCGGCTCCTTGGGCAATGATGGCGTCTACTCCCATTGCCTGGGCTGCCTTTGCCTCAGCAACAGAACCGATTTGGATCCAGACCTTAATGCCGCTGGCCTGCAACTGGGTTACCCATGTTTGGGGCGGCAGCGACCAGAAAAAGATCACGACGGGCACCTGTTCGTCAACACAAACAGTGATGTGCTCTGGTTGTGCCATGTCTGTCACGAAGTCAATGCCAAAGGGGTGCTTCGTCAGCGATCGCGTTTCGCGAATCAGGTGCCGCAAGCTTTCTGGGTCAACCATCGCAGCGCTGAAGGTACCCATACCCCCTGCATTGCTAACGGCGGCAGCGAGGGTTGGGGTGGCAATGCAGGCCATGCCAGCGGAAATGATTGGGGTGGAAAGGTGGT
>DATNRH010000979.1 GCA_036703605.1 Candidatus Obscuribacterales bacterium
ATCCTGGAGACATTCAACCGTTATGGAGGTGCATCAAGGAGCGATCGCCCCCCAATTGTCTACAGCCATCGTTCTACAGCCACAGCCTTCATCTCCCTCAAACACCCTACCCGTACATCTTTAGCACCTGCCAACGTCTCAGCCATAGCGGCAAAGGACAGCCTGCGGGTGGAAATATAAAGTTATAGCTGCAATTTAGGGAAAGGGTGTTGCGTTGCAGAATAAATAAGACACAATGAAAAAAGGTCGGGTAATGGCCAGCTTGTGCCACGAGGTCTAAGCTCGTCATTTGCAACGCTATTTTTTGTGTCTTAGCGCAAACAACATTTAATTGTGTTAAGACAAGGTCAAAGCATTGGATGAGATTCTAAAACGATTCTTCTATCTAGCGGGCTATGATGCCTATCGCGTTAGTCTATAGGTAGAAGGCAGCCTGCACGAGCTCATGGGCAGGTGTGGCTACGGTCTTCTATTTCATAGGTTCTACACCTACCGCCATCGTCTTATGGGTAGGAGTTTTGCTGGGAATATCGCATTATTCTGTACCCACGTAGCTCTCCGCTCAGTTCTCAACTCGGAGTGCTCGGTTTTATCCCTATGCCAACCGCCACCGTTCTCAATTTTTTAATATCAGCGCCTACCATTCTCGCCACGGACTCCCTATCTACCGTGGCGACTTGGCTGGTTGACCATCCCTGTGAGCAGGTGGTGGTGCTCAACCATAAGAAACAGCCCATAGGATGGCTGCGATCGCTAGATGTGCTGTCCGTAGCTTGGCGTCGACAAGGTGTATTTCCTCCATCAAGCCATACAGACAATTATGGTATTCCACCGGATCTGATGCGATCGCTGCCCTTAGTAACCAATAGCGAGTTAGCGCTAGAACTAGGACGACAGGGTATGGCCGCTCCCCTGCCAGACACCATTGCCATCGTCGATCCCGAGGGATGCTATTTAGGGTTACTCAACCAAACAGAATTTTGGCGGTTTATCGCCCTGCAGCCAGCGGCCAGCACCAGGCCCCCCGAGTCGCCAGCCTGGCCGATTCCCGTTGACCCGTCCCCCACCGCCCTCCTCGTGCAGGTGCTGGATCATCTACCGCTGCCCCTCATGCTGCAAACCAGCAGCGGCACCATCATTGCCCAGAATCAAATTTGGCAGCGACAGATTGGCGAAGTTCCCCACCTGCGCACGAATCT
>DATNRH010000980.1 GCA_036703605.1 Candidatus Obscuribacterales bacterium
ATGCCGTAAGATGTTAGAGTTCGGCGATTTAGGAGGTCTTGCCCGTTCGAGACCAAGCGTTGCCGTTCAGGACGGATTCCCTCAAGGGTTTGTATCCTCTGCTTCACTGTATCGATCGTAGTTGTAGGAGTTAAAGCAGTGAGCTGGACCTCCCTCCCCGAAGGAGTTACAATGGTGATTTGGATCAAATCGTTGTTGTCAGTGATAGACAAAGTTTGGCCGTCACCGATCCCGTAAGAAGTTAGAGTTCGGTCATTCTGGAGGGCTTGCTCATCATAGGACAGGCTTTGCCTTTCAGGAGGGATTCCCTCAAGGGTTTGTATCCTCTGCTTCACCTCATCAATTGTAGTTCTGGGAGAGATATCACGGAGAAGAATGCGCTTCCCTGTCGGGGTCAAGACGTAAATGATCATCCTTGGCAGTTGGCAAGAAGAAGTTTGACACTGAGTCAGCCTTTGCCTAATCAACACCCCTCAAACCTAAAACCAAGGTACGCTAGCTGACAATTTGTGTGTACCCAGGTGAACAGCGCGAGCTCATCGAAAATGGGTACAACCAAAATGCGTAACCCTTTCTGTACCTCGGAAGGATCTCTTCCCCTGAATGTTGGCAGGCGGCAGCCCAGTGGGTCACACAAGCACCAACACAAGAGCGAGAGATCTAAACGGAAGGGAGAACTGTGTTCATCGCAGGACAACAACGTTGGTTTAGCTTGAAGGAGGAAACGCAATAGCGGAATGCCATAGTGGCACTAAACTCCCTACTGTGGCGCTTGGTTTTGAGGTGGCGCTTGGTTTTGAGGTGGCCCTTGGTTTTGAGGTGGCGCTGGGTTTTGGGCCTGGTTCTGCGCTGTAGGTGAGCTTAAAACAGTCCATACCTAAATTCGCTTCAGCCTGTAGGAATACAATGATGTCATCATTATTAAGTTTGATCACATCACGGTCACCCATGCCGTTTTCCGCATCAAGGACAAAGAGGCTCTTGCGCTGGCCTTGATGAAGCGCAGTTACTGCATGGAGGACCTTAGGCCGATGGTGTGAACGGGAGCCAGCGGGTCGCGTGAGGACAGTGAGCGCTCCGTGTGTGTAGAAGCACAAGCGGCCCCCTTGGTAGCCAGCATTGAGACTAATCTGGGTGGTGCTGGTGGCGTAGGAACCATCTGTGTGCCAGGCGATGCAGGTTCGGGTTGGGCCAACTGTCATTCGAAGGGCAAATTTGTGGCCGAAGTGCCCTCCAACCGTTGGGAATTGTTCGTTCGGCCCTAGATACAAATCTGCCAGCCTCTGCTGGACCACTCTAGCTTGCATATTGGCGGGCATTTGGTTGTCCAGAATACTCAGGACTCTAATAAG
>DATNRH010000981.1 GCA_036703605.1 Candidatus Obscuribacterales bacterium
TGGAACTACGCACATCGGTGCGGGCCGTCAGCAGAGAGTCGCCCTCATCCAGCAGCAGCATAATGTCCTGTTCCTCCGCCCGCGCAAAGAGGCGGCTGAGGTTGCGCTCCGTTTCGCCGATATATTTGCTGACCACAGCCGATAGATCCACCCGGTACAAATCCAAGCCCAGCTCCGCTGCAATAATGCGTGCCGCCAGGGTTTTGCCGGTACCACTACAGCCCCCAAATAGCGCTCGCACCCCCCGACTGGCTCCCGTAAAGCCCCGTCCCAACTCCGATAGCAGCGTTTCTCGATGGCGACAGCGACGAATGAGGGTCTCTAGTTCGGCACGAGTGCTGTCTGAGACAATGAGTGTGTCCCAGGTGCAGTCTGCCGTGATCCGGGTGGCGAGGTTTTCCAGGGTCTGCTGGTTGAGGGACGAACAGGCGGTTTGCACATCCTCCAAGGCAACGTGGTTGTGCTCATTGAGCGCAGCATAGGCATGGGCCAAGCGTCCCACCTGCTCCACAGCTCCCAGGGTGAGATGATAGCGCTGACTGGCCTGCTCGACCACAGCCCGAGTCCCATTAACGCTGGGGTCGAGCACCGTCTCCCACTGCTGCTGACGGGCAGCGCGGCTGGGGGCAGGAACCTGTAGGGTCAGGCATCCCTCCGCTTGGGGGCCGCTGAGGCTACCTTCCCGGTTGAGCAGGATGGCAAACAACCCGTCATAGCCAGCCAGGTTCGGCAGGCTGAGGGTTTCACCGGGAGCCAGTTCTAGGTCAATCACGGGAATGGCCCGCTGCAAAACGGCCAGGGCTCCAGCTAAACGGCACAGGTCAGGAAGGTTGGCTAGGGAGGGACGCTTGAGGTGCAGAATACCGGCATGGCAGGCATGGGCCACGGCGGCGATCGCCCTCAATCGTCCGGTGCCACGCATTCCTCGCAAGATCACCCCTCGGGCAAGATGGCGATCGACTAAATCCGGTAGGCGGGCGAGGCGATCGAGCAGATCCTTGGGAAGCAGGCCGGTTAACTGATCCAAACCCGTGAGGGTCTGGGGAGGATAGTAGGCCAAGGCGTCTGTCGATAGGGAAAGCGACAAACCGCAGAGGGTATCCCAGACTTGGCTAGGCACAGTGAGCACTTGGGCAGCGCGGGGGCGATCGCTTTGATGGCGAGTCACCAGGCCACGTTGCTCCAACTCCTGAACCAGCACCCAGGCGGGGAGCGGGTCATTCAGGGCATTAAAGCGTAGGAGATCATCCAGCAGCCCAATCGTCAGCCGCTGTTCTTCTGGAAACGGATGCAATACGCTGTATAGCGTGCCAAACCGAGCATCCACCTCCACCAATCCTGCCAGGAGGAGCGCTTGCAGGTGGGCAGACCTGAGGCCAGCCTGCCGCAGGCGGACAAGGGGCAGATCGGACTTTACATCCATCTGCTGATCGGCTGTATCCACCTGCCGTTGAAGAGCCTGGTCTACCTCCCTCAGAGAGGAGCGATCGCCAACCTGCTGCAGGATAGGGCGTAGGTACGCTTGCAGAAAGTGATACTGCTCCAGCACCTCCGGCCCGCCCACAGCACAAAGATGCGCCGCTACATGAACTATGCTGCGCTGGAGCCATTGGTGTAGATGAGTTTGGGCACTAGGGGTTGAAACCATAGGACTTACTCATAGTGAAATGCGATCGCCCGCGCCAATTCCGGCACCCATCCCGGATCTTGATCCAAACCAGCCATGCGTAGATCTAGACGAATTTGATCTAACGAAAACACCACATCGATATGGGTACGAGTTAGATAAAGTATGGCGGGTTCCAGAATATAATCGGCTATGGCAGCAGGTTGCTCTAACCGTCCCTCTAGATAGGTCAGTGTCTGCCTATGAATGGCTGCTTGCCAGGACTGCAACAGGTTCGCGGGTGGAGGTTCGCCAGCGATCGCTGCCAGGAGCTCCCAAGTCGGATCAGGCGGGTAGTCGGGTCGTAAAACCTGAGCGAGGGCCAGCAACTGATGCCAAGGGGTGAAGAGGGGCGATCGCCCTGGCCAATCCAGCGCCACTAAGAGATTTACCAGATACCAAAGTCCGCCTAGGGCTGTTGAAATACCTCGCTCGGCTGCTAGAGCGGCATCAGATAAGAATAGATGAGTCTGGCCGAGGTGAGGGTTGGAAATCTCAGACGTCGAATCAAGATTTGCATCGAGATTTGAATCTTGATATAGAGCAGTACTAGACTGCGTTGGTTTGATAGACAGGATCGGAGGATCGTTATCTCTCCCAACATCAACATTGGGGGTAGGATCTAAATCGATAGCATCGTGGTTGCCTGTTATCGGAGAACTTGGTGGTCGGTTGCCCCTAGAGAAATCCGATGTATCAGCAGTCTGAGTCGGTATTTCTAAGATAGGTAATGTCTCAGATGAACTCTGCTCTTCTAGGGACGGGTGAGCAAATGCAGTCGGTTGCGTAGGATCAGACTCCAACCTTGTTTCTAACCCAGAAGATTCGTGTATGGCTTCATGATCTTGGGGCGGCGATCGCAGTGTATCCGTCGTCTGGGAGCGATTCTCGATCAGTCGCATCGCTGTCTTTTTCAATGATGGTTGTGTAGACATTTCTGAAGATGGATCAGCATGTCCAGTCGAAACATCAGCTCTTCGCAGGATTTGAGCCGTATGGGGAAGCGTCAGGCAAACCGCCAACAAGGCTTGATTGTCTTGAGGTAAGCGATGCAGAATCGCCTGGATCCTTGATGATACAGAAAGCTGAAGGACATCAAGATCCTGAGATATTATCTGAGGCAGAGAGCACTGATAGACTTGGGCAAGCTGGTCTATCAGTTGTCTGGCTTGGGACGATGACAGTTTCGTTAAGATAGCTGTAAAAACAGAACGATCTAGGTCAAACAGCAGCGGCATCATGGCTGGCAGCCACTGGATCGACTCGCGCCATCGATCAGCGATCGCTTCTGTCCCAGAGCGATGCATAGAACGACGCAGCGCTGTTGTCCACCACCAGCGATCGCCGGCTACCCCCAAACCTAGATCTCGCGATAGGCAAGCTAACCATTCCGCCTCGTCCACAAACCAAACGCTATTGGCGTGGGCCGGGATAGGCGATCGCGCGGGACGCAGGGCCTTGCGCCAGCAGTCGTTCAGCGCTTGTTGGGTAGCCCGCTGCCAACCGTGACACCCTTGCCACCGGTTAGCCGCTAATAGACTGCCAGGAGCGGGGTCAGGGAGCGATCGCACCACCAAGATGGCATGAGGGGGCATCGTCAACGATAGGGAAACGTTGTCCAGAATCTTTCTGAGGTGTTGCTGTTGGGTCTGACGCTGGGTAAGATTAGCTGTCGGCATCAAAGACAGCTTGACCCGATTGACCGTAAGTGAAGGTAAGATAGAAGGATTCATACGATAGCAACTGATAAATGGATTCAGGTGCCGGGCTCAACCTGTTGAAGAACAGATGATAGCGTTAGACATATCGCCGTGGTCAACCTGGTTGAGATATGTGCTACCGGATTTAACATTTTAACTAGCAGGCTGTGCTAAGCATAGCCACAACATAATCAAAGCCTTGCAAAACAGTATTTTTTAGATCTACTAATTAGCCCCCAAAGAGTTTCATCAACCCAAGTTCAAGCAGCATTAGATCCTACAATTGGAGACACACTTATTTAAATCAATTTAGGGGAGCAGTCTTCCACTCCCCCTTTAATTCCAGATACGGGATTCGAACCCTTCGATATAGGCCACGCCAGCAAACTTTCCTGTTTCTCGAGCGCACTTCTTCAATGATTACCCAAGTCTCCTGAGGGCTTCCTCAGATATCTCAAGCACATCGTTCCATGGCGTCTCAAGTCTCACTACTTGTCCAACTAAACGTTAAGCGTCAACCGTCTTATACCATTAAGAAGCATCTGTACTTTTAAGTTATCAAAAAAGACTAGAAAGCAACAGGCTTATTAACCAAAAT
>DATNRH010000982.1 GCA_036703605.1 Candidatus Obscuribacterales bacterium
GTTTTGGTGTTTGGCTGGTTCGTTGGCGGCAGCAAGGGAGCCATACTCATTCGTTGGTTGAGTGCTCATAGCTGTGGGTTGCTTGGCAATGTCGGCTAGGTTGGCGTACTGTGCTTGGGGTGAAGGGTCGGAGAATGGTGCAGATGGCTGGCTGGCAATTGCAGCAAGGTTGGCGTACTGCGACGTTGGTTCT
Organism: Candidatus Obscuribacterales bacterium; assembly: GCA_036703605.1. NCBI lineage: Bacteria > Bacillati > Candidatus Melainabacteria > Candidatus Obscuribacterales > Candidatus Obscuribacterales bacterium. The sequence continues at coordinate 194 of DATNRH010000982.1, forward strand.
TCGGCATTGGGTGGCAGCTTCGCAACTGGGGGTAGCTTTGCTACAGGCTGCACTGTCTTAGGGTCAGCGAGTCTCTTTGGGATTGTGTTATAGTTTCCAGCTCCCTTTGGATTGCCCTTCACAGAGACTTTGCTCAGGCCATCGTAGTTTGAAGGCAGAGCTGAGGTGGTAGCAACATCCGCTACTACATCTGAAAGGTTTGCGACAGGTTGTGAATTGGCAGGGGGAAGCTTCTTTGGAAGTTGCTTTGGCGAAGCGGAAGCGGCAAGTGGGCTTGGCCCTGTTGGGTCGCTCCCTTGCGCAAGAGGGCTTGGACTGAGATCGCCAAAAGATCCGCCTGCGGTAGGCTGAGGAGTTGGACTGAGAGAGTTTGTTGTAGTTGTGTGTGGTTGCAGTGCGAGAGGACTTGGACTAAGCTCGCCAAAGGATCCACCATGTTGAGCTGGGTGAGGATTGCCAGTAGGGCTGGAGGGTGAATCGCTCTTCTGTAGGTCTGCTGGTGGAGTTGCCTGCTGAACGTAGTTGGCGAGGTCAACGTAGTTGCTCCCAACGAAACTGTCGTCTGGGTCAGCAAAGTCTGTACCCTTGCGGACTGGTGTAGGACTAGGAGGTTCTGTAGGCTGAATATTTGTTGGCTGCATGACGGCAGTCGCGCCTGGTTGTGTGATAGGTTCCGCTGGCTGGACAGAAACCGTAGGTGTCGTAGGGACCGGCTCATTGTCCGTTGCTAGGTCAGCTGGAGGCTGTGCTTGTTGAACGAAGCCTGCTAAATCGACATAGTCGGACCGGCCAGCACCAGCGTCGGTCTCAAGAAAGAGTCGTTGACCTTCAGGCTGTGCGGCAACTGGAGTAGGAGTTGAGCCGCCAGTTGCTGCATCCCCAAAGATGTCCTCCATCGAGGGTACTGGCCCTGCTTGAGGTACGAAGCTGTCGGTAACGAGTTTGGGGTTGACAGGTCTTTACAGATGAGAAAGTGTGGTACCTTTCTGAATAGAGTTCGGCTGCTAGGCCATCATCGATTCCATTGATAACCTGAAACGTAGAGAGCATGTCATCGGTTTGGAAAGCTGTCGAGCTTACAATAGGGGCAGCGCCAGGGGTGTAG
>DATNRH010000983.1 GCA_036703605.1 Candidatus Obscuribacterales bacterium
ATTTTGGTGTCTGCCCCGGCCGGTTTTGGTAAAACGACAGCCCTGGGCGAGTGGACACAGCAGACCCAACAGCCGGTGGGCTGGCCCTAGACGAGCGAGATGTGGTATGAGCATCAGGGCTATATTGCCGATGCCTTACACCATGCGATCGCCGCCCATACCTTTGACTATGCTGCCCTGCTGATCGAGCAGGAAATGCAGACCAGCGAAAACCCGTGACTGGATGCCATCGTGCTAAGTGATGCTTTGGCGGCGTTGCCCCCTAACCTGGTTCAGGCTCGTCCCTGGTTGCTGGCGGCAAAGTCCTGGGTGGGTTTTACCGCTTCCCAGTTTGCCGAAGCGGTTGCCGTCATTGAACAGATGGAGCAACGGCTGGAAGAGAACACATCCGAGACGGAAAACACTGATCATCTCTGGGGATTGGTGGTCGCCCTGAAGGGAATGAAGGCCCGACAGCAGGGGAATAACGTCGAATCAGTCGCCTTTATGGAAAAAGCGCTGCAACTGTTGCCACAAAACTATTCCTGGTTGCGATCGCTGATCCTCCTCAATTTGGGCGTCACCTATTTTGTCGATGACAACTACGAAGTAGCCCAGCGGTTGCTGCCGGAAGTCAGCCGCATTGGACGCGTGCGGGGGGTGGCAGACCCGGCGATCGCGGGCCTTTATCTAACGTCAGTTCGGGTTAAGGGAATTTTTCATCTGGTTGAATGAAAGAATCAAGATCTCAGCCCACGAGAGAATGAGGCTTTCAGCTTATCCCGAACCCGGGTTGCCCTAGCGTTTAGGCCTGTTCCATTTCATTCGCATTTCATGTTTGGGTGGCAAACTGAAAACTGACAGTTCTGTTGGGCTCGTCAGTGTGTTTAAAAGCGAAAAACCGCCTTTATCGTGGAAAAAAGGTTTGACATCCGATGACTCTGAGAAAAAAATTGGCTTCATGGATAATAGTGGGCGGACTGGTGTCCCTACCTGTAATGGTGAGTGCATGCAGCACGTCATCCCCAGCACCTAAAGGGTTAGACTCTACAGCTATGCTCATGGGAGATGAACCCATGGGCGACCATTCCATGATGATGATGGATCTCGGCCCGAGTGACGCAGAGTTCGATTTACGGTTTATTGACGGCATGATTTTGCATCACCAAGGTGCAGTCGTTATGGCAGAATCAGCTCTACAAAATTCTCAGCGGGATGAAATAAAGCAATTGGCAGAGGAAATTATTGCTGCTCAGCAGGTTGAAATTGACCGTATGCAGCAGTGGCGACAAGCGTGGTACCCAGATGCGATCGAAGAGCCCGTGATGTATCACGCAGCTATGGGACATTCCATGGCTATGACGCCTGATATGCAAGCTGCCATGATGATGAGTGGTGCCTTGGGTGCTGCTGATGATGAGTTTGACCTACGTTTTATCAATGGCATGATCCCACATCATGAAGGGGCACTCGCTATGGCCCAGGATGCTCTAGAGAAAAGTAGCCGACCAGACGTTCAGCAACTTGCCCAAGATATTTTGTCGACTCAACAGGTT
>DATNRH010000984.1 GCA_036703605.1 Candidatus Obscuribacterales bacterium
GGCACCGTGCATTCATGGAGTGGTTGTTGAAGAAGCGAAGCGGGAAGTATGCATCTCAGGATTCCCAGAAGAAGAGGAAGAGGGTGGGAGGGGGTGAGAGAAGAAGTACCCGGAAGAGGAGAAGGCCCAACACTCCCAACCTCAAGAAATCAGTTCTGCCTACAGGACCTTAGCCTTGTTGTATCCCTTTCATGTCTTTCTTTTAATTCCAATCAATACAGTGTTTTATTGCTTCAGTTATCAACACACACTTATCGGGTCAGCATTGGTATGCCTTTGCAACATTTGGGACCATGTCCCTCACAAGGCAGTGGCAAGTGTGGAGAACCAGGCTGTACCTGTCCCCACTGTACTCCTGCACAAAGTGATGAATGTTGGCCCCTTGCATGATCACTGCATCCCCCTGTTGCACGGGTATGGCAACAACATTCTCAGCAAAGCGAAAGCAGAGTTCCCCTCCCTGATAGTTGCCAAGGGGCACCACCACACAGTAGGCATCATGGTGGTCCTTTTCATCAGTGTGCTCAGACAGGCCACCATAGTTGAAGTTGACACTGCACACTGAGAAGCCCCCAAAAGACCATGTCTGCTGGACAGAGAGGGCCTCCAGGAACTTTGCAAACTGGGGCACCTTGGCACGGAGAAGCTTCTTCACGGTGTTGCACAATGGTTGCAGCCTCTCTGCCCACCTTTGCACAGCTTTCATATGGTCCTTTGTGTCCCCGGTGTGCTCCTTTGTCTCCTGAACCTTGGTTGATCTTCGCCACTGCCCATAGTGGAACTGGATGGCCTTCCTATCCTCCGTTCTTGTGTTGTGCCTCCACTTCGGGTGCACAACACTCTCCAGCTCAGTTGTTGCTTCATAGGCTTCCTGCGCCTCCTTCTTGGGGAAAGCCTTGGGCAAGTAGTGTGCAAGCTTGGCTCCGGAGGTGCTGGTGATAAAGAACTCCTGCGAAGGGTCAAAGTCTTTGGGGATGTGGATGAGGTGGGACTGCCAGGTCATGACACGGGGATACCAGGCAACCAGGCTGTTTTGCTGCACCGTCCTTTTTCTCTGCCAGCTTCGTCGGGAGTACACTTGCTGTGCCCTCTTCAGTGCTGGGGTGGTCAGGAAGCACTGTGGCGGCAACACAAAGGGCACTGGAAGCTGGTAATGGAGGCCGGCCATCTCAGAGGAGGAGGAGGAAGAGGGGTCTGACAGCTCGGAGGGGTCTGATAGCTTTGGCAGCTTTGGGGGAGATTCAAACTCCATCCTATCTCCACCGCCAAGGCCCAGCAGGCCCTTGGTGGCAGCAACCTCAGCTGCATCTACCTGCTCTACCCCGTAATCTTGCTTGTCATCTTCAGATTGGGGCTTTGATGTGGAAGTTGAGGTCGGCTCGCACGTCTCCATGGACTCAGAAGGGGAGGTGTTGTTGTCCTGGTTAGGTGAGCGTGCTTGGGATAGCTGGGAGAAGTAGTAGTCAAGTGGTACTGGCTGTGTGCCTTCCATCTTCACTGGTGGAAGGAGGGGAAGGGGGTGTGTGGAAGCATGTTCGGTACACCACTTTTCTCCTTATTTGGTGTTAATTGGACATGCCATGTGATGTGGCATCCTCTGGTTGGCTAAATATCTGGAGTCCAGACCCTGGGGCTGCACCCCTGTGAACCATGCATGGACCCGGAATATTGTCCAATCATGTGGTGCCACATCATGAAAAATCTCATTATTTCCATATTAAGTTATTACTGCGTTAGAAGCGCATCTAACGCCAAATGCCATTTTTACCATATACGGGGGTGCTCTGATCTGACGCCGTTAGATCCGCATCTAACGACAAAGGCAATTCTTCCCATATTTGGCTATACTGCATTAGATGTGGATCTAACGGCAGTCAGATGGCGTTAGATTGGGATCTAACGACAAAGGCAATTCTTCCCATATTTGGCCATACTGCCATTAGATGTGGATCTAACGGCGGTCAGATGGCGTTAGATGGGGATCTAACGCATATATAATTATTCCCATTTTGGGCGTCAATGCGTTAGATGTCGATCTAACGCACTTGTCATTCTTGCCTTATTTGGATTTTCATGCGTTAGATCCGCATCTAACGCCATGATAGAGTGGGTGGGTGGCGTACGCCTACGGCCCCAACCAGGACGCCACCTTCTTCCACCTAACGGCAAGGCTTGGCAGCAAAGGTACAGTGTGTGGTAAAGTGAATAATTCTACAATGTATTAACAAAAATAAATATTTAATTGAACACAAACAAGGCATCACAACGGACGAGTAACGATTCACAAGAGCCCCCTTTCCATTAGCACTGCCAGCTTGAGCAGCTCAAACTGCGACCTAAGGGCAATCCACTTGGCCCTCTGGAAGGAAGAGAAGTCTACATCCTGATCCACCGGCAACATCCCACTGCTTCCTATGCACGACTGGCACCGCTGCAGCAGAGCTCTCCTATCCCTCATCCCCTCACCAGTGCACCTATCCTGGTGATACCACCTGCCACACATAGAACAGGGCCAGCTGGACCTATCTTGCAGAATGTGCATGGGCTCGTGACACCCACTGCACCTATAAAACCCATGCTCTCGCATGGAGAGACACCACTCGATTCTGGCTCGGAGCAGCAGTTCTCTCCAGGCCATGCCTCGCAGTGATGGTTCAGGATCTTCATCGGTGTCATCGTCGGAAAGCCACTCCTGATCCGAAACTTGATCCATGTGCTCGCTAACCACATACAGCCCTTCCCTGCTCAATTCGCCTCGGTCCTGCTGTAGGTAGGGGTCCTCTGCAGCCACATCTTGACCAAATGTTGGTGCAGCTGCGCTCATCCAGACTGTGTGGGCGCCCTGGCTGGTAGAACGGCTTTCGCCCCTGCCGGTGAGTGCTTCTAGGGGGTCTTGGGGTGGGGTAGGCTGCATCTGGGAGGGTGGTA
>DATNRH010000985.1 GCA_036703605.1 Candidatus Obscuribacterales bacterium
CATACAGCACAAACTACTAGGTAAGAGCAGATCCAAAGACTTCGGAACAAATATTAAAGCAACGATTTAGGGGAGGAAGTGTAGCGATAATAATGGCGGCGGGAGGGTTTGACAAAATGGAAGGTAGTTCTGTAGACGAAATCCTGTGCGGAGGAAACAGGGCGGGGGGGGGGGCTGGTGGCGGATCTGTAGGGGAGGGGGTTTCAAACCTCGTCATGTTTGAAGGGAAACTTGCTGCCATTGCCCTTCCTCCCACAGTGCTGCCAAAACGAGTGACATTGGGCCTCCTCCTCGGGAGAATAGGGTGCCTGTCGAATCGTGTTCACGCGTTGAGGTGGGACTCCCTTGGCCACCTGAGGTAAGTAAGAGCTCAAAGAGCAGGTCACAAAAATGGTGGAGGGCGCAGTACCGGGACTTCAAGTTTGCCAGGAGAGGAGCGTGAGTGGTAGGGTCGCCCTAGCGCCGTACGCACTAGGAACATCGTGTAGAGGCCATCTTCATCTGCTTCTGCATATTCATCGGATTTTGATGCTGAGTCTGCCAGGTAAAGACCAAAGCCCAGCATGCTGAAAGTGAGAAAAAGAAAGCTCTACCCAGAGTGCTGTGAAATGGTGTTCCGCAGGCCACTATGCAGAATTGTGTCAACAAGAAAAGGCTTGGTGCCATGAAAGAGGAACGTCTCATTAACTGCGCTGGGCGGAAGCTGCTCCATAAGCAAAGCTTGCCACGCAGCGGACGTATGTATGTCTTTGTTGTCGAGGATGGGCGTTGGCTCAGAGGATAAGCTGGAACATGCAGTGGAATAGATATCCCATCTTTGCGGATTTACAAGGACCTCCACAGACACCACCTCCAGGGTGAGCGAGATTACAAACCTGGAAGCCTTGGTGAGAGTATCCCTTGTGATCTCTGCCATGAATAATCAGCGGATGTTGGCTGTCCTGGCCAAGTCTGACATTATTGCCATCTTCAGCATTGCAAAACACAGAAGTAGAGTCCTGCTCATAAAGAAGTAGTTCATACCATTAGCCCTTGAACATGGTCTTTGAATGGTGCTGTCACATCGAAAATGCCCAAAACGTCACTAGGCCAGTAGCCAGGTCGTTGCCTGCTGCGTAGCAGCGCATCAAGCTTCACTTCTGCAGCAGG
>DATNRH010000986.1 GCA_036703605.1 Candidatus Obscuribacterales bacterium
TGGCACGTTTGTTGGAGGCACGGTCGTTGGCATGGTCGACGGTGTGGTTGTTGGTGTTATGCTAGGCATTGATGTTGACGGAGATTTGGTAGGGGCGGAGGTGGGTGATGGTGTTTGGCAAAAGAAACAGAATTCAACATACTGAATGGGTGGGCTGCTCTCAACATTATCTGGAACAACAACCAAGTCCACTGTTAATTGGTCTGCATTTATGTAGTGCAGTGAACCTCCATCCCCACCTTGTACAAATGCAGCTACACTGGCTGAGGAAGTAATATTTACTTTCCTGACGGAAAGCTTTCCAAATGGATCCTCAGAGAGGGTGCAGTTCAAATCAAAGCTACCAAGATTGTCCATAGAGCAGGTGTCAAATTCATCCGACATAGGTGTTTGCTCGAGGCTATCAAACATATTCAATCTTGGTCCTCTTGGGGCAACAGGGTCGATGATGCACCAATCCGGGACATTTGGTGCAATCAGTAACCTAAAACCAAATGCAAATCCATCGCTAAGCGGGAGGTCCTTGCACGCGGGGCTGCCGTCGTATTCATAAGCATATGTTGGACTAGAAGTCGGAGTTGCAGTTAGCCTGGAAGTTGGGCTTGTGGTTGGGCTTGTGGTTGGGCTTGTGGTTGAGATCTTTGAGGGACTTGGAGTCAGCTTGGTAGGACTGACAGTTGGGCTGGCTGAAGGACTTGGAGTTAGCTTGGTTGGACTGGAAGTTGGGCTATTTGAAGGACTTGGAGTCAGCTTGGGAGTGGGACTAGAAGTGGGACTGCTTGAAGGACTTAGAGTCAGCTCGGGAGTGGAACTAGAAGTGGGACTGGTTGACGGATTCGGTGATGGATACGAGGTAGGCCTATTGGTGGGGGCTGGCGACCCTGGTGATGCTGTCGTAGGCTCCATCATTGAAACACCTAATGGTCCACCTGTTGGACTTGCACTCGGAGATGGCGATGGCTCCGAGGTTGGTGCTGGACCTGGTCCACCTGTTGGACTTGCACTCGGAGCCATCGGGTACAAAAGCCGCTGCAGAAGAAGCACTGGCAGGTGCCCCAGACGGGGCTGATGACATGTGACAGACTCGGCAGCAAGGCTTGTTCAAGAACTGAGGCAGCGGAGGGGGGCATCGTTCACGACCTTGGAAATCTGCCCACTTTTGGTCGTCACAACATGGCATAGGTGCCGGTGCTACGCAGACGAGACAGCACTCATTATCTTCACAAACCTGGTCACCAGGTTTGAAATCGGGTTGGAGTTTATCATCAGAGCAGCAATTCACGTTTACAGGCGTTGGTGATGGCGCAGGTGGTCCAACTGAAGCTGGTGTCGGCGCAACAGACTCATTTGGACAAACTCTGCAACAAATATCAGCAGTGTAACATCTACTGGTTCCAACTTGGTCACCCCACAGTCTATGCCTGCAGCACTCAGCAGCTGAATTGCCTCCAGGTCGCGCCTGGCCAAATCCCTGGCCGGAATTGGTAGCAGCGGTTTCTGAAGTAGGAGCGGTTACAGTTACAGTACTTGCTGGCGCAGTAGTAGGAGCTGCTACACTTGCGGTTGTGGTAAGTTCTGTTGCGGGGGTAGGAGCTGGTGCTCCACATAAAAAGCAGAATTCAATGTGGCTGATTGCACGTTGGCTTCCAACACTCAAGCCTGAGTAAGTAAAACCAGCATCCAGTTTATACACAACACCACCAGGCCCCCCCTTCACCTTTGCAGCCACAGGCACTGATGATGTGATCTCGGCAAACAAGAACTGATTACCATCTGCACCACTACATGAGAGTGAGTAAGTGGAGGCACCGAAGACACTAATTTGTTCATCACTACAATCGATATCATTCCCACCAGTGAGTGTTAGGCTATCAAAAGTTGACCCTGGTGCTGTTGTTACGCAGCCCCTGTTGTTATCAATCTTGAAACCAAAGGAATAGCCCAAATCGACACAATTGGAATTGGGTTTTGAGTATGGGCTGCTTGGTGGAATTCTCGCCACTGGGGCGGGACCGGGTGTTGGGCTCGAAGTTGGAGAAGGCGTTTCCAGCAGTGTGGGTGAAGGCGTTGGACCATTCGTGGGTACAGATGTCGTCGGCTCCATTGTTGGTGTAGATGTGGGGGCCAAAGTTGGCCCCCTTGTCGGGTTAACAGTGGGTGCTGGTGTTGGATTCAGTGTGGGTGCATTTGTCGGGTCAGCCGTAGATTCCGCTGTTGGACCAGCTGTTGGCACTGGTGTTGGGCTAACTGTTGGTGCAACTGTTGGTGAAACCGTTGGGCCAACAGTTGGAGAAATAGTGATGACAGGGGTTGGTTCAGCTGTGGCTCCAGCAGTTGGGCTGGAAGTCGGATTAAGTGTTGGTTCAAGTGTTGGTTCTGGTGTTGGTCCTGGCGTTGGTCCTGGTGTTGGGAAAATTGTTGCACAATAAAAGCAAAACTCAATGAAACTAATCGCATTACCATTTCCAGTTGACAAGTTAGTCTCCCACCAACGAGGTCGGAGTGGATGCTCACTGTATTCATTGCCGCTCTTCAGAATAACATAACCGCCAATATTTGAATAAATATTGACAGAACGAGATTCACCGTCGGCATCCACTTGGCACTGCGTTGTAAAAGTACCCAATCCATCAGTATTGCAGGTAGGCGGGTTGCCCTTTTCATGGGTCAGCTCAAATCTGTCATCATCGCTGAAAACATAATTGATAAGATTCTCACAATCACCATCTAGTTTGAGACCAAAGTCATAACCTAGGTCCGCACAGTTCTTGTTGCCGTCACCTGTTCCAGGAATAGAACCTGGAGTTGTTGGGGTGGGTCCTGGTGTGGGACCGGGAGTTGGAGGAGCTGTGGGCCCAGGTGTTGGGGCATTGGTGGGACCAGGCGTTGGGCCAGGAGTTGTTCCAGGTGTGGGGGA
>DATNRH010000987.1 GCA_036703605.1 Candidatus Obscuribacterales bacterium
GGGCTGGGGTGCTGCGCCATCGGCAACCACCAGGCCAGAGAGATTGGCGTCGTTGGTGAAATCTAGGTTGCTGCTGAGATAAGGGAACAGCGCGCCAGGGTAGTTGATGGTTTCGCCATCAATGTCAACGGTGGCTGGTGATAGCAGATTTTGAATCGCACCGGTGCCCAAATCAAACTCGTGGTTGCCAAAGGCGATCGCTTGAAAGCCTAGTTCATTTTGAATCAGGATATCAGCCCGGCCGACTGCTCCCAGTAGCGTTTCGCTAGCGCTGAAAAATGGGCCGGGAATATAGGCATCCCCCGACGATAGCGTGAGGGTTCCATCTGCACCAAAGCCATCATCCCGTAGGGCATTGAGGACGGCAGAAAAGCGAGGGGCATCTTCAAGAGCAGGAATTCCTGCCTCTTGATCGGCCGTATGCAGCAGTTGGAGTGTAAAGGTCATGACCCAAAATCCGTGTAGTTTGACTGAACGATTGAGTGCGCAAAGGTCTCAATGTCCACACTTCCCACACGGGACTTAAGGTTAGGTCATTGTTAGGTTATGATCATACTACTGTTGCGTTAACGTAGTTGATTGCAAAGTAAGAAGCCCACAAGCTTTATTGTGTAAGACTTTGACTGATTTAATTAAGATCTAGAGATAATAATTCTTTAAGCTTTGATTAAAACTGTCTAGATAGCTTAGGGGTAGCTTAGGGGTTTGTTAATCGTTTGTTCATCTGTTTTGCCCTGTGGTATGCAGGGGGCGACGAATATGTCTTGAAACGCAGAGAGCGATCGCGCTGTCTATGTTGTACTAGTCTGTCTGGTCTGGAGGCATGGGAGGGGGCAGTACAGCTCTGAGCCGAGGTGGACAAGTGTTGATTGCTGCGGCTGCACTTGAAGACCAGTCCTACGCGATCGCTCCCTGTGATGGCTATAGTGCTGCGATCGCATACGGTTGCCACCCGGGATAGACGTCTATTTGAGGTAGCAGGAACAAGGGTGATGAGCCCCTGGCAATAGATGATAAGACTATGGCTGAATGGAGGAGTGGATGGGGGAACGGAGATGGCTTTTTTCCTGGTTTAAAGCGACCTTGTGCAATGATGTTTTGAACGTCCATGTGGAGAACATCATAGAGTTCTGAGAGACATAATAGCTAACCAAGAGAAAATCAATGGCAGCCCTTAGGGGTCTTTGTCGCACAATTGATAAAGACCAAAGAAGAGGATGGGCTTGTCTATGTTTGCACAACTGCCAGAGCGGCAAATGCACGGAGTTCGTTGGGTATTAACGATGGGTTGGCTCTTGATCATTGCTTCCCTATTGTATGACCCTTGGACCTCGGCGCTAACTACCCCTGATCATCCTTGGAGCCCTTTGCGGCTTCAGGATACCTGCATCCAGGTGCAGGGAGAATGCTTATCTGAGCAGCCTTATCCCTTAGGAACAACCCTCTTCTGGGGAGCTATTGTACCATCCGCCATCTTCATATTGCTGGTATTTGGCCATGAGCTATGGCGACGGATTTGTCCCCTGTCGTTTTTGTCTCAAATCCCTCGGGCATTGGGATGGCAGCGGCAGTTTAAGCGAGAGAATAAAAAGACTGGCAAAGTACGTTACGAATTGGCAAAGGTTGACTCTAATTCATGGCTGGGTCGCAATTATCCCTATGTGCAATTTGGCTGGTTATTTATAGGATTGTGCGGGCGAATTTTGTTTTTCAATGCCGATCG
>DATNRH010000988.1 GCA_036703605.1 Candidatus Obscuribacterales bacterium
ATCTGAGAGCGATCGCCCTGACCTCCGCATCCTCCACCGGGATTCACAGCATGACCCACACAAAGACTTGGCAATCGGAACCCTATTGGGGACTTGGGTTTGATTTTGACCCTCAATGGCACCTGACGCCTGCACAACAAGCCTTGCAGGAGCAACTGATTGAACTCTGTGCGACGACCCTACGTCCGAATGCGATCGAGTCTGATCGTGGCTTAATCTATCCACGCAAAAACTTTGAAGCTCTAGCCCAACTGGGTCTCCTAGGGTTACTTGTGCCCCAGGAGTGGGGAGGTCTGGGCGAAAGCCATACCTGTGCAGCGATGGTCGTGGAAACCATTGCCCGTTACGGCTGCCCGAGTACGGCGATGTGCTACGTGATGCATTTGGGAGCAACAGCCGCTGCACTATTCCGCGCAGCAGATAATCTAGAACTCCAGTCTGTTTTGCAACGGCTGGATCGAGATGTCTTCATTGGAACCTTATCTTACTCTGATCCAGAAACCGGATCCCATTTTTGGTATCCGGTGTCGTCCCGTGCCGAGCGCACTCAGGATGGATGGTCGGTCTTCAAAAAAGCTTCCTGGACAACCTCAGCAGGTTTTGCTGATTGGTACATTGTGCAAACGAGCAGCCCAGATTTTAATGGCGATTATTCTGATTTATCTTGCTTCCTGATCTACAGCAACGAAGTACAGGCAGAGCCTCAAAAATGGGATGCCCTTGGTCTGCGCGGCAACCAGTCAGGAACGCTGTTGGTCGATGGCGTAACGGTACCTAGCGATCGCATGGTTGGCCCTAAGGGAGATGGAGCCTATTCCAACGATGAAATCGTCGATCCCTTTTTCCTGCTTTGTTCATCCTGCTGCTGGAATGGTATCGCTCTGGGCGCAATTGACATTGCTAAACGTCATACAACGCGCAAGAAGCATGTGGATGTAGGTATGCGCGTGGCAGATTATCCCACCATTCAGGACTATGTGGGTGAGGCGATTATGGATACGAATGCAGCTCGCTCATTCTCGTTTTCCATGGCTAAACTGATGGACGAGCTAACCAACAACTGTGATTGGTCAATTCATAGCCAAGATCCAAGTGCGTTACCCAGAGCAGCTCATCTGCATTGGTATTGGCAAATTAAGTTCATTGCTGCTAAAAACGTAGCCCATGTATGTGACAAAATGCTGCACGCTTGCGGTGGTACAGGGTTTAAGAAAGATTTAGA
>DATNRH010000989.1 GCA_036703605.1 Candidatus Obscuribacterales bacterium
CTACGTTAATTCTGTGGGGCAAGGAGGATCGCATTTTAGGAACGGCAGACGCCCACCGCTTTGACCAAGCCCTACAGGGACGAGGCTGCCCCCATCAACTCGTGTGGGTGGAGCGCTGTGGTCATGTACCCCATTTAGAGCAGCCGACCGCTACCGCCGCTGCTATTCACCAATTTGGGGCGATCGCTGCCGCTGCTGGGAAACCAGCCGGTACCTAGAACCGCGAAAACTGGGGATAGAGAGACGGCTGATAGGCTACTCCCCTGCTTTCATGGGGGAAACAAGAAAGGTGAACGCGCCTGCCAAACCCCTCTACCGACCTAGTAGAGAGGTTTGGGGTGAGGCTCTTCAAGGCTTGTTCGTCAACCAGAAGGGACGAAACCTAACACTCTGTAGCGCGGGGCACCACAACATACTAGTCAACCATGGTGAGTTTTCCCATGCGTACATGGTCAAACACACGGTTGATGAGGCGACGTTCCTCATCGGTGAGTTGATAATTGGCAAGTAGAGCTGAGGTGAGCTGCAAATGCTCTTGACGGCTAATTTCTCGCGCCGCCATGACTCGCTCCACAATACTGCTGATTGATCGATCTAATTTTGTTGGCATGGCCCAAACCATACTCAGTTCACCTCGCAGATGATCATCTTAAAACAACGGCTAAATCGCTGATGGAAGATGGGTCATATTGCTAGGTAAATGTTCACAGATGTTACATGGACGTTCTTTTGTCTACCTTCTATTCTCATCTTAAACCGGATGAATTGGATCAAGTCTCCATCAGCCCTGCTTAAAGACTTGGTAAACCTAGACAGGGTAAATGTTCTAGAATTGTAACGATAAGTCACAACTCTTATGGAAATTCACCGAATTCCCGTTCTATCCAACAATTACATCTTTCTCTGTCATCACCCCAAAACCGGCACAGCGACTGTGGTTGATCCCGCTGAGGCCCAGCCTGTTCTAGCCTGGCTCGATCGCCATAGTGCCACCCTGACGGCAATTTTCAACACCCACCACCACCACGACCATGTGGGGGGTAACCATCAACTGCTGCAGCGCTATCCCGAGGCAGTTGTCTATGCAGGAGCAGCCGATCGCGATCGCATTCCGGGGCAACAGGTTTTCCTAGAGGAGGGCGATCGCGTCTCCTTTGGCGATCGCGTCGGCGAGGTCTTGTTTGTGCCAGGCCATACCCTTGCCCACATCGCCTACTATTTTCCGCCGCTCCAGCCCGACCAGCCGGGAGATCTATTCTGTGGCGATACGCTCTTTGCTGGAGGCTGCGGTCGCCTCAAGGAAGGAACACCGGCCCAAATGCTGCAATCGCTGAGCCGCCTGCGGACGTTGCCCGATCAGACCCGGATCTGGTGTGCCCATGAATATACCCTGGAAAATTTGACCTTTGCCCTGACGGTTGATAGAGACAATTGTCAACTCCAGCAGCGGCTGGAGCAAGTGCGGGCCGCCCGACAGCAGCAGCAGGCCACCATACCCAGCCTTCTGGGGCTTGAAAAACAAACCAATCCCTTCCTACGGTGGGACGTCCCGGCTCTGCAGGCGATCGCTGGCTCCACGGATGCGGTGCGTACCTTTGCCCGGTTGCGCGGCATGAAAGATTTGTTTTAGAGACAGATGGTGTTTTGGAGGTGGTGGGCTAGCACCGGTTCTTGGATCCATTCACCCAGTTTTTTTAATCAAAGGGTTGCGATCGCCCCTCGTTTATCGGTAAGATTGGAGTTCTGGCCAAAGATTTTCCCAACATTGCGATGGAGAAGTTCACTCTTGGCTAGGCGGTTGACCCTGTTTTTAGATCTAAGGGCAACAGGGCATGCGCCCATCCTTTCTCACCCGTGAGGCTTGGTAGGTTGCTGCCATCCTCGTTCTACAAGCGATAGCAGGAAAAGCGATCGGCATCATGGCAAAACGGATTCAGTTGGTGCTCACCAAAGATGTGAGCAAACTTGGTAGAAACGGCGACTTGGTTGAAGTTGCTCCCGGATACGCGAAGAATTATTTAGTACCCCAAGGGTTGGCCTCCTTCACCACCCCAGGAATTTTGCGGCAGGCTGCCCAGCGCCGAGAAAAAGAACGTGAACGGCTGCTGGCCGTGAAAGCACAGGCAGAAGCTCAAAAGACTGCCCTGGAAACCATCGGCCGCTTTGCGGTAACCAAGCCGGTGGGTGAAGCCAATGCCATCTTTGGAACGCTGACCAGCCAAGATCTGGCAGATGCAATCCTCGAAAAAACCGGTCAAGAAATCGACCGGCGCGGCATTGAGATTCCTGATGTGCACAGCCTCGGCACCTACAAGGCATCGGTGAAGCTCCACGCAGACGTGACCGCTAACATCGAAGTTCAAATTGTAGCCGCCAAGGTCTCTTAGTTCACCGTCGATCGCTAGCATCGGTTGGTAACATCTTGGCGATCGCCCCCTAGCCTAAGGCTAGGGGGCGATTTTTGTGGGTGACGCTGCCTGGGAGTGCTATAGTACACATGTACTGATAGGCAGCGTGTGTTAGAACCATGACGCTACATACAGAGTCTTTTCGTGACAGAACATGAGAAAACCTCTAGCGACGGTGCTAGCATAAGCTTCTAGTACGCTGATGCATCTGGGTCGATGAGATAGTCTGACCCTGTTTCCTATGGTTCACGAGCTCAATTTTCAGGAATATAGCGATCGGGTTCCGCCTCAAAATATTGATGCGGAAGAAGCGATTTTAGGCGGAATTCTGCTGGATCCAGATGCGATCGGCCGGATCGCAGAATTTCTCAGCCCCGATGCGTTCTATATCAGCGCCCATCAAGAAATTTATCGGGCCATGCTGCTGCTGCAGGGCCAGGGACGACCGACGGATCTGATGAGTCTCACCAGTTGGTTGCGCGATCAGGGCAAGCTCGACAAGGTGGGTGGGCAAAACCGCTTGGCAGAATTGGTCGATCGCACGGTTAGCGCCGTCAATATTGACCAATATGCACAGTTAGTCGTGGATAAATCCCTGCGACGTAACCTAATTCGGGTGGGGACGGAGATTTCGCAACTGGGCTACACCACTACGGAGCCGTTGCCCAAGATCCTTGATCTAGCTGAACAAAAAGTGTTTGGCATCACCCAAATTCGCCCCAATCAAAGCTTGGTGGCCACGGCCGATATCCTAACCGACACCTTTTCAGATATCGAAAGTCGCTCCCTGGGCATGGTGTTACCAGGAGTGTCCTGTGGGTTTTATGACCTGGATGCCATGACCCAGGGCTTTCAGCGTTCAGATTTGATTATTACGGCAGCGCGACCCGCCATGGGTAAGTGTTGCGCGGCGGATACGGCGTTAGTCCTGCAAGACGGTACGGTGGCCACCATCGCTGAGGTGGTGCAGCGCCAAGCAGCTACCGTGCTCACCCTTGGCGATCGCTGGCAGTTTTCCTGGGCCCAGCCCTCGGCCTTTGTGGACGACGGCCAAAAGCCAGTGTTTCGAGTGACGACGCGATTGGGACGATCGGTAACCACAACCCTCAGCCATCCCTACCTGACGGTACAGGGGTGGCGATCGCTGGCGGAGCTGCAGCCGGGCGATCGGATTGCGGTGCCGCGCCGACTGGCGGTCTTTGGCCGGGAGGTATGGCAGTCGGCAGCGGTGATTGTGCTGGCCTACTTGGTAACCGACGGCGACCTAACGGCGGATTCCCCCACCTTTGTCAACAGCAATCCCCATTTGCATGAAGACTTTGCGGCGGCGATCGCCCAGTTTGATGCTCCCCACGGTGGCTTAGAAGCTGACCGCAGTCCATCTCGCCTGCGGGTGGTTTCCTCTGCCCAGCCCATGACCGCCTCCGCTGGAGCCGCAATCGCCTCCCGCAATCCCCTGCGCGACTGGCTAGATCAGCTCGGCATCTGGGGCACCGACGGCAGCGATCGGATCATTCCCGCACCGGTGTTTCGTTTAGGACGATCCCAGGTAGCGCTGTTTTTGAATCGCCTTTTTGCTGCCGATGGCTGGGCGACGGTGTTGACCAGCGGTCAATGCCAAATGGGATATGCTACCCCCAGTGAACGCCTAGCTCGGCAGATCCAGCATCTGCTGCTGCGCTTTGGCATCATTGCCGCGCTAAAACAACGATCCCTGGGGCGGCGCACGACGTGGCAGCTCGATATTACCGATGCCCTATCCATGCGCACCTTCCTCAGCGACATTGGCATGTTTGGCAAAGAGGGCATTCTGGCTAAGGTGCAGACCAAGCTTGACCAACGTAGCTATCAAACCAACCGCGACCTGATTCCCGTAGGTATCTGGCCAGCGATCGCCCAAGCTAAGGGACGGGAATCCTGGGCATCCTTGGCAAAGCGGGCCGGCATTCGCGGCTATTCTAATCTGCATGTGGGGCAGCGAGGGCTCTCCCGCGATCGCCTCTTGGCCCTAGCGATCGCCCTGGATAACCGAGAGCTGCAGCAGTTAGCCACCAGCGAGGTCTATTGGGATGAGATCACGGCGATCGAACCCTTGGGCCACCAGCAGGTGTATGACCTGACCATTCCCCACACCCATAATTTCGTCGCCAATGACATCTGTTTGCACAATACCAGCTTTGTCTTAAATGCCGCCCGCAACATTGCCGCCTTCCATAAGCTGCCGGTCGCGGTCTTCAGCCTAGAAATGTCGAAGGAACAACTGGTGTATCGTCTGCTCTCTAGCGAAGTGCAGATCGAAAGCGGTCGGCTGCGGGCTGGGCGCATCAGCCAGCATGAATGGGAACCCCTGGGCCATGCCATCAGCGTGCTATCGCAACTGCCAATTTTTATTGACGATACCCCCAACGTCTCGGTGAACGAGATGCGTTCCAAAGCCCGCCGTCTGCAGGCGGAAAAGGGCGGCTCCTTAGGGCTGATTTTGGTGGACTACCTGCAACTGATGGAGGGCAGTGGCGATAACCGGGTGCAGGAGCTTTCAAAAATTACGCGGGCCCTGAAGGGGTTGGCGCGGGAACTGAATGTGCCGGTGATGGCGCTATCGCAGCTCAGCCGGGGCGTAGAGTCACGCACCAATAAGCGACCGATGATGAGTGATTTGCGGGAAAGTGGATCGATCGAGCAGGATGCGGACTTGGTGATGATGTTATACCGCGATGACTACTACAATCCCGACACCCCCGATCGCGGCATTGCGGAGATCATTATCACCAAGCATCGGAACGGCCCCGTCGGCACCATTCGTTTATTGTTTGAGCCCCAGTTCACGCGTTTTCGGAATCTAGCATCTCCCGAGCGGCGCTAGCCTCCGGCGGCTCGGCAATAGGAAGCTGTAGGCAGACACGGGTATAGCCTTGAGGCACGCTGTCGATGGTGAGGCTGCCGCCCTGCAGTTCAGCCATGCGTTTAGCGATCGCCAACCCCAAACCCGATCCCTGCTGTTCATGGAAGCAGCGTTCAAACTGGGTATATGCACCAATATGGGCAATTTGGTCGGCGGTCATGCCTCGACCGTAGTTGGTAATGGCAATCGCGACTTGATCATCATGAGATTTACTGTCGATCTCAATCGCCGTGCCGCGATCAGAAAACTTGAAGGCATTGTCGAGGAGTTCATCCAATATCTTTTGTAACATCGACACCGATACCCAGCCAAAGGACTCTTCTAGAGTTAAGGTAAGATCCTGAGTACGGTTAAGCTTTTCGGCTAGCGGTATGGTTAGGTCTCGAATCAGAGAGCTAATAGGTGTATGAGTTCGATCATGCTGGAGTCCACGCAGGCGCTCTGGATCATGAGCGGTGACTTCAAGCTGGGCATAAAGTAAGAAATTTTGCACCAATCGCTGCAGCCGCTTGCCAGAGGTTTGGATGGATTCTAGAATTTCGCGCCCCTCATTCCGATCAATAGAATCATAATGGGTAAGAAAAAATTCGCAGAACGCTAGAATACCGTTGAGAGGCGTATAAACTTCGTGGGGTAAGGATAGGGTAATACTGCTGCGCAGGTGGTCGAGATGATGCTGAGCGCGCTTTTCCATGGCGTCGCGTTTATTGAGCCGGGCAATGATCGCCTTCAGCAGTTCCTTGGCCGTAAACGGCTTGGTAAGGTAGTCATCAGCTCCGAGCTCCATGCCAAGGCGTTGGTCATCGCGCTCCACCCGGGCTGTAAGAAACACCAAAGGAATATTGCTTGTGGATTCTTGCTGCCGTAGCGCTTGCAAGACTTCATAGCCATTGAGACCGGGCATCATCACATCACAAATAATCAGGTCAGGACAGCTTTCCGTGGCCCGTTGCAAACCTTCTTGCCCATTCTCTGCCGTTTCGACGCTAAATGCATAATCATCGGTCAATTCGAGGATATCGGCAATATTGTCCCGAACGGACGGATCATCTTCGATGACTAAGATTCTTTTCATAGTTAAGTCCTGGATGCCCGTGATGCGTTGGTTGAATAACGGTAGATGCGGATAGAGCAGTCCCCTGTTCTCCCATGGATGAAACTGTGAGGGTTGTGAGACTTATCCCTAATGATTTGACCATAGCTGACGCTACCCCCCTCTGCCTACCTAGGGACTATGCATCATCCCTTAGCTTGGTCTTGATATCTACAGCAAGCCCACTACAAACATGACGATAAAAAAGACCTTAGAGTTCTCCCCTCTCAGTAATTTGTCGGAAAGGACGATGTCTGATTTTATGTGGGAGTACCGAGCTATGGCTAGGACGCTAGGTCGGAAAGCTCCATCCAGCGTTCGATGGACTGTTCAATTTCATGCAAGATGGCAGCTAGGCGATCTGATAGGGATTGAACCTGATCATAGCCGCTGGGAGGATTGTGATAGAGCTGCTGTTCGATCGCTATTTTTTCGGCTTCGAGGCTAGGAATATGCTGCTCCAGATGCTCAAATTCTCGCTTCTCGTTGTAAGACATTTTGCGGGGGCGGGGTGCTTTGCGGGCAGGGGCCTCCTCCGTGGTGTTGGTAGACTTGGGCGCAGGGGAGGATATCGATGCAGTCTCGGCGTCTTCTTGCTTGCG
>DATNRH010000990.1 GCA_036703605.1 Candidatus Obscuribacterales bacterium
ATATCGGTGACATCGTAGCCCCAGGACAACAGATTAGCCAAGGCGGTGCCATAAACCCCCAAGACCTTCTTGAGGCCACGGGAGATATGAACCTAGTTCGTAATACACTAATAGATGAAATCGCCAAAGCATACGATGGACAAAAGATCAAGCGTCGTATCTTTGAGACAGTAGTTAAGCCCATGACGGATAGGGCTAAGATTACACAACCTGGCGACGGTGATAAGTTGTTTAACATTTACGCCGGAGAAATCCATCAGGTAAACGCGCTAGAAACCTACAACACAAAGCTACGTGCGAAAAACCTCAGACCAATCCAGTTTGAGCCTGTTCTGTTAGGTATTGGACAAATTCCTCACCAGACTCCTGACTTCATTGGCCAGCTGTCTCACGATAGACTTAAGGATACGCTTAAGAATGCACCGGCAACAGGTAAGTTCACTAACATACTTAGTGGCCATCCGCTATCTCAGCTAGCATTCAAGCAGTTCAGCCACGTAGAAGATATTAAGAACCCACGCATCAAACTGTTCTAGTCTAAAATGAAATCAGACGAAACACCAATATGGAAGCGCTCCGCACGAAGACACCCAATGGGTGGTCTAAGTGATGAGGCTATTGAGGCGTATAACAGAGACACAGGTAGTAACCTCCAGAGAGCTGTGTCTACTCATCCGAAGAAACTTAAGCGCGACTCGGACGAGCTAAGGCGTCAAAAGAGCTTTTGTGCTCGCATGTATGGCCAGTTCCAGCGTATGAGCGAAGAGAAGAAGAAAGACCCAAACACGCCCCTTGCTAAAGCACTTGAGCGGTGGCGTTGCCGAGAGCATGGGTACAACTACCCAGTTGATAAGTCCGTCGCTAAATACTGGCGTAGCAACTAGTCTAAAAAAGAACCGGGGGATAGCGACAGCGCCACCCCCCAGTTTGTTAGCTGATCTCGACGTGGTTCACGGTGCCTAGAGCACCGTGCGTCCGGGACCACGTGAGCCAGGCATTGGGGTTAGCCAACTCCGGCACCATCAGAGACATCTGGTCCCCGTCCGCAAAGTGGAGCGTAACCCACTGCTGGGGGATATTAACCCCCCAGACCCCCACGTACCCGTGGGGGGCGTACGCCCTCCACTCCCAGGGCTCAACGCCCTCGGGGATGGGCATGTCCACGTCGTTCCCCGTGACTTCAAACATGAACCTCCAGGTCGGGGCTCCGGTGGAAGAGGTCAGTCGGGTGGAGGGGACGGAGGGGGCGGTCGTGTTCGTGTTGATGTTGCTCATAAGATTTCTCCAAATCATGAGAACTAGGTAGAATACAC
>DATNRH010000991.1 GCA_036703605.1 Candidatus Obscuribacterales bacterium
CTGCCCAACGTGCCGGAAGACTACGTGCATCGCATTGGCCGCACCGGACGAGCGGGCTACGAGGGTGAGGCTGTATCTCTCGTTTGCGTTGATGAACATGGCTTGCTGAAGGATATCGAACGCTTACTCAAGCGAGAAATCCCTCGGGACAGCATTCCTGGCTATGAACCAGATCTATCGATTCCGCCGGAGCCCATTCAAGCAAAACGCAATGGTTCTGGTGGTGGACGGGGTGGTCATCGCTCATCGTCATCTAAGCCAAAGTCGAGCGCCAGCAGTCCTAAACACTCACCACGCCGCGCCAGTCCAGCTCCAGCGCCCAAAACCCATCGCGATGCTGGCAGTGCGCCCAAACGGTTGCGGTCTTCCTAAATCATGGTTGATGTGAATTGGCATAGCTACGGGTTCTACATCGAGTAGTTTGCCATCAGCATAACCCAGCACCCCCAACGGTTTTTTGACCTATGGGGGTGTTTAGATTTGGAATACAGGCTTTGACGTTCATTCGCCAACATGGAGGACATCTGAACGGGTGGCAACGTACCTAGAGAGATTGCTGCAACAGGGATAGCGCATGGAACCCGCGCTGAAAATAGAGGCGTTTATGGGGTTTGAGAGCTACCAGTTGGAGGGCCCAGTCAGCCCATAATTCCATCGCATAGATCCATCGTTGACCATCTTAACGGGTGACAAGGGGTGTTAAGGTGCGGGATACTTGTGGACGAAGTGGTCTCCCGTCAACGGGACAATCGCTCCGTTAATCCAGACATTCTCTCGCCCCCATGGCACCTTCACCGTGGGCTTCACCCCCTTGGCCGCGATGACGTTGCCTGTCTGGGTCTGCAGACCAACTCGGGTTTCATCCTGGCACAAATCATGAATCACGTTGCTCTGTGCTAAAAGGGTTTCCAGTCCTAACAGGGCGGCTCCAAGTTTTTTTTAAGGTCTCTCCGCTCGCTTCATCTTGACGATAACTCCGAGGGGCGTAGAGCTTTCAGTTTGGCCCCTGGGCGGTTATGTACCCAGTCATAGACCGTCCCGTATTCCATGGTCAGTCCATGCTTTTCGTGCAACCATTCCACAATCGCGCCATAGCTGCTGAAGCCTTCGGGACGATTCAACTGCTGCCGTAGGTCGGCAAGCACGTCATCACTCATGATCCGCCGGACGCCAGGAGCTTTATTGATGTTCAACAGTTCCTGTATCCCACTACGACGGTACTTCTGGAGCCATCGGGTGACCGTCGAGATATCACGCCCTAACCGTTGAGCAATCTCTTGTTGCTGCGTAACTTGTCCGCTTTTGAGCCACCACAGCATCTGGAGTTTCTCTTTCTGAACCACTGCGCTGACATGTTGCAATCGTTTCTTCAGGTCGGCTTCGCTCTCAGTAATCTCAAGCTTGAATGGACGACTCATTTCTATCCGCCAGGATTGACCCTCCCTCTATTCTGTGCCCCCTTAAATTAAATTGGCATTAAATACAATAACCTAGCCACCATGCTGATCCTCTACTGGGTGCCATATTTCGAGTCAGCAAGAAATGCTAAGTTTCCTACATGAGCATCGCCGCAGCGGCCTTGGCATGGGCGGCAGCAGCAGGGTGGCGGCGCAGCATAGCCACCACGATCGCCCCTTCCACCAGCAGCAATAATTGCTCAGCCACCACCTCAGGATTGGCGATTTCGGCAGCATGCACCAGTTGCAGAATATAATCATAAATTGCTTGCTGGTGCTCAATTGCCACCTGGTAGCCTGGATGCTCAGGATCAACCAGCTCGACCGACGAGTTAATGAAGGCACAGCCACGAAAGTCAGGCTGAGAAAACCATTCTTCCAAGGCATCAAACATGGCCAGGAGACGCTCGGTGGGTACCGTTGCCTGCTTTTCCACCGTTTGCTGAAACCATTGCCGCCAGCTAGTATCGCGCTGCTGCAGCCAGGCAGTAATCAGGGCATCTTTGGACTTGAAGTGGTTGTACAACGACATTTTCGCCACGCCCGACTCGGCGATGATGCGGTCAATGCCGACGTTTTGCACGCCCTCTTGATAAAACAAGGTGGATGCCGCTTGCATGATGCGATCGCGGGCCGAGGGTTTTGCAGATGATTTAGAACGAGGCATATCAGCAACAAATATATACAGACTTGTCTACATAATAACATTTTTGCTGAATCACTGTATTCAAACCAAACGTTACTAGCACAGGTGGCCTCCTCGAATGGCTTGCCTTGAGATGGATGCCGTGGATTAGAGCGATCGCCTCTGCCCAACTTGATTTACCCAGTTCACTCCCAGAAATTCGACTGTAGCGCCTGACTTAGAAGCATTTTCAACGCATGAATCAAGGAACAATGGCATACACGACTTGACAATATACAGACCTGTCTACATAATGATTACAGACAGACCGTTCTATATTAATTAAAGAAAGACGCCACCATGCCCGAACCCACAACGCCCAATCATTCTGCCATTGACGCAGCTAACAGCAGACCGCCGCTGCCGCCCTTCACCCTGGAGACAGCAAAAGCAAAAGTGCAAGCCGCTGAAGATGCCTGGAATAGCCGCAATCCTGACCAAGTGGCCCTGGCTTACACCGTTGATTCGGAATGGCGCAATCGCTCGGAGTTCATTAAAGGCCGTGATCAGATTCGCGAATTCCTCACCCGCAAATGGAACACCGAGTTGGACTATCGCCTGAAGAAAACTCTCTGGAGCTTCACCGAAAATCGCATCTCCGTGAAATTTGAGTACGAGTACCATACCGACTCGGGCCAGTGGTATCGCGCCTACGGCAACGAAAACTGGGAATTTGCCCCCAACGGTCTGATGCAGCGACGGGAAGCCAGTATCAACGACCTACCCATTCACGAGTCTGAGCGCAAGTTCCGCTGGAATAGACCGACCTGTATTTCTGAACCCGAATGAAGAGAATTGCCATGCTAGCCGCTCCCCCAACGCCTGCAGCGAATCCCTGCGACGGACTGCATACCCTGCTGCTCTATCTGGGTGGAGAACGGGAAAGCCTTCCGACTGACTGCAGTCCCAGTCCCATCATGGCAGCCCCCGAGTCTCCCGCTCATCCTCCAACTGTCACCCTAGCGGACTACCGCAAGAGCCTCCGGAATCCAGACCTCGTGCCTCAAGCGGTACGCATGGCGCTGATTATCGGTTCTCTGGTGTTTTCCATGAACCACGGCAAAGCCTTGCTGCAAAACGAGATGAACCGCGATCGCTGGTTGTCGGGATCCTTGTCTTTCGTGATACCTTATCTCGTCAGTATTTACGGACAAACCCAGTGCCGGATCCGCCGTCCTGAAGAGTTTTAAGTTCTTAATTTTGAATTTTGGATGACCCGCTCAACTCAAAACTCAGTTAATTCCGCTCCCATCTTTCCTTAACTCCAAGGAGACTGACCCATGATTGACCTGTACACCTACACCACCCCCAATGGCCGCAAGCCTGCCATTCTGCTCGAAGAACTCGGGCTGCCCTACACCATTCACAAAATTGACATTGGCAGAGGCGATCAGTTTACGCCCGAATTTAAGGCCATCAACCCCAACAGCAAAATTCCTGCCATTATCGATCGCGATAATGACCTCGCCATCTTCGAATCCGGTGCAATTTTGATTTACCTAGCAGAAAAAGCCGGTAAGTTGCTGCCCGCTGACGTGGTGGGTCGCGCCAAAGTGATGGAGTGGCTGATGTTCCAGATGGCCAGCGTGGGACCGATGTTGGGTCAACTCGGCCACTTCCGTAACGCTGCGCCTGAGAAAATCCCTTATGCGGTGGAACGATATCACCGGGAAACTTTGCGGCTGCTCGACGTGCTTGATCGCCAGCTTGAGGATCGTCCCTACATTACTGGGACTTACTCCATCGCCGATATTGCCACAGTTCCCTGGGTGGCTGCCGCTCAAACACCTTATTTGGGCCTCTCCATTGCAGCGTTTCCCAACGTTGACCGCTGGGTCGAAATGATGAAAAAACGTCCTGCTGTGCAGGTCGGCATGGATATTCTCCAACCCAGTTTCAAAAGCAACTTTGGGACGTTGGCAGTCGCCGAGCCGACTATGCAACAGACTGCAGCGTAATCATCGCCAAGGGTCCTGCTTACCTACGCTCTATGCTCAACTATCGAAGCGTTGCAGAGGCGACGTACATTGATGATGAAAAATTCTACCCAATTGTCTGGTTCATCAGGGTCTTTGGTGATCGCCAACCGCTCCCCGGCCCCCACGCTCCCCGGCGGCGGACAACATTTAGCGACATCACTATCCCCTACCCCGGTTTACCCGTTCTTTCCACCCAGCCCATCATCACCCCAGAGCCCAACCCGGCGATCGCTACGCCAGCATGATCAAGCACTCTCTGCTGAAGTGGCGAATTATGCAGCGGAGGTGCGATCGCTACGCCAGCAACTGGCTGAAAAAGAGCACTTGGCCGCAGTCGGAACTCTGGCCGCCTGCATTGTGCACGAGATTCGCAATCCGCTCACCACCGTTGGGATGTGGTTGGACTATTGCCAGCGTCAAAACTTGCCGGAACCCGACCAGCAACGGCTGGCCTTAGCGGTCGAGGATGGCGATCGCCTGCAGCGTCTCCTTGACCAAATTCTGCTCTACGCCAAACTCCAAACCTTGCATCGACAAGCCGTTGACCTTAATCAACTGGTGACGGAAACGCTGGCGACCTTACAACACACCCCTGTCGCTCTAAACCGTCGATTGGAATTCTGGCCGAGCCTTACCCCGGTTACCATAACCGCCGATCCCGACAAGTTGAAACAGGTGCTGATCAACCTGGTGACCAATGCCTGTGAAGCGATCGCTGAGGGCGATCGCGTGCATATCAGGGTGTCATCCAGGGGGAGCGATCGCAGTTGTCTCCAAGTTCACAATGGCGGTCGCCCCATTCATCCCGAACAGTTGGCCAAGCTCACCGAACCGTTTTTCACCACCAAGGCTACAGGCACCGGACTGGGATTAGCGATCGTGCAACAGATCATCAACGCCCACGCAGGCTCCCTCAAGATTGAGTCATCCACCACTGCTGGCACCACCGTCACCGCCACCTTGCCCAGTCAGCCCTAAATTTTCCTGCTAAATTTCTCGAAGTGCCCGCTATTCAAAGGCTTCAGGGCTAGCTTCGATCCCGCATTCACGTTTCCATGAACCGTCATGAACCAATCAAACACTTTAGGAGATTTCCACCGTGGCTTTACCCAATCCCGGCATGATCATCGATGCTGAAAGAACTGCGATCGTCATCATTGACCCGCAAAACGACTTCCTCAGCCCCAGCGGCGTTGCCTGGGGAGTTGTGGGCGAAAGCGTCACCGAAAACAACACCGTCGCCAATATCGAGGCTTTGATGAAGGCCGCCAAAACCTACGATCTGCCCCTATTTATCTCACCGCACTACTATTTCCCGGCGGATCACCGCTGGAAGTTTGAAGGGGCGCTGGAAAATCTCATGCACAGCATCGGCATGTTCGATCGCCTTGGTCCATTACAGCTAGACGGGCTAATTGGCTCAGGCGCGGACTGGCTAGAAA
>DATNRH010000992.1 GCA_036703605.1 Candidatus Obscuribacterales bacterium
TTTGTGTATCGTTTGATGCGCGGGGCCTATGTATTTGAAAATCTTGCCTACCTTGAGTTGCGGTATACCCCCTACCTAAGAACTCCTAACCACCTCAGCCAAACAGAACGTATTGACCAAATGGGGGCGATCGTTGAAGCCGTGGGGCAGGCCAGTCAGATTGGTGAGTATCCCATTGTGACCAGCCAAATTTTATGTATGCATTCCCGGCTGCCCTACGAGGTGAATCGGGCCATTGTGGATCTGGCTGCTCAGATGCCGCAGTATGTCTGTGCTATTGATTTAGCGGGGGGAGATGCCCACTATGCTGAGCGCCTGGATGAGTATGTAGAACTGTATCGCTACGGGCGATCGCTGGGTCTGAAAACCACCGGGCACCTCTACGAAACGCCCCAGGGCTGCTATCCGGAGCTGTTGCCCTACCTGATGCGTATTGGCCATGGCATTCAGATTCCCCTGCTGTATCCTGAACTGCTGCGGCAGGTGGCAGCCAACCAGCAATGCTTAGAAGTCTGTCCCACCACGTATCTCAAAACTGGCACCTTGGAGGATATTGAGCAACTTAAGGTAGTGTTCGATCGCTGCTTTGAGGCCGGCGTGGACATTGCCATTTGCACCGATAATGCTGGGCTCCACAACAAGCGCCTGCCGTTTGAGTATGAAAGCCTGCTCACCCACGACATCATTGGCTTTGAAGAACTCCAGACCTGCCAAGACGCGGCGTTTAAACATGCCTTTGCCTGGACGCATCAACAACAGCCTGCCTCCATTCTGAGCAATGTCTTGCGTCCCGAGCTGAATCTTGTGGGATCTGGCAATCCCTAGCTCAGGCATACATCTCCGTGGGCTTAGCTCTGCTGAGCCCACGGCTCTTCGGATGGTGCATTGAAGCAAGCCAATCTGAGTGCTATGGTTTGGGAGTTAGGGCGTAAGCTTGCCTGTGTCTCGATCCCTACACCCCAACCATTAGCAGATTTGATAGTGATCCCGCTGCCATGACCGAAACCCCGCCTCAACATCAGCCTCATTGGGCTATGCAACTCCTCCAGCTCCTAGCTCTGTTTTCCATGGCGATTTTGCTCAGTGGTCTAGCCACGAACTACGTCTTCCATCGAATTCGGCTAATGGCAGGAGATGGGATGAGCTGCACGCGTTATTTACCTAGCGGTGCCGTCGAGCGTCTCTATGGTGCTACGCAATGCGATCGCAACTAGCGACGCTCGTTTATTCCCGTAGGTTGACGACAAGAGTACAGACTCTCAGCCTAAGCAAAGAGCACTAGAACCCTCGCCAGGGGCTTACTTGTAGAACACCATCTTGGGTGATGACCACGAGAAACTGACCTTGATCGTCTTGGCGATCGCTCTCCGTAGCTGCTTCCGCTAGGGTGGGCAAAGGAGTTTTGCTCAGGAAGTCCGACGCTGCATCATCTAAAGGCTCATAATCAACCACCACACCATCGGGGGTCATGTTCACCCGATAGCTGATGTCTGTCGAGAGCGATCGCCGCTCGGCGTCATCTAGCCCATCAAGGATCAGGTCGTATAAGTCCCAATTGAGGTTGGCGAGCTGAGCGGGGTCAGTAATCTCAGTTCCCAGCTCTACGGTCTCTTGCTCTGCCGCTGCCTCCGGCAAGCGGCCGTGCCAGGGGCTAACTTCTACAGCTCCAGCAGGGGTAAAGACCACTCGATATTGGGCCACGGGCTCCTGCTCTGCGGCCTCTGGATCAAGCAAGGTGTATTGCAGATCAGGCAGGGGTGTTTCATTGACCCGGACTAGGGCTGCATCGTTGACATACTTAAAGCCCAAGACATCGCCGTTTTCAGCCACCGCCACTCGGTAGACCAGCGCATCTTCAAAGCTGTGCTCCTGAGTCCAGCTATCAAACAAGTTTTCCTGAAGCTTCACCATCAATTCATCAACCACATCTGGCTCGACAATCAGCGGCGCATCGCTAAACAGCACCTCGGTTGCTTCATCGCTTGCGGCATCTAGGTCACTGCCTGCATCCAGGGATTCTGCTTCTTCGGAGGAGGCTTCGCTGGGGGGATTGTCACCGCTGGCCACCGTATCCGTCGAGTTGGCTTGCACATCGGTAGCAGTCCCTGCAGGTGATTCCTCCGATGGACGAAACTCGGGTACCGGCACAAAGAAGAAGGCGATCGCTGCGGTTGCTAAGCCTGCAACACCTAAGGCTGCTGGCAAAGCTCGTTTGGCTAGGGGTTGTTTGGGAGTGGTTTGGCGCTTGCGCACCGGCACTAGATTGAGGGTTAGCCCTGGAATCGTTTGGCTATCAGCATAAAACTGATCAATAGCTTCCACCAAGTCAAACAACTGCACCGTCATTAAGTCAAAACTGATGGATTCTGACTGACTACGGGCTGGGTCATCCGTCAGCGCTTGGGGATAGATGGTCAGGCGATGAAAATTGGATGAGACTTGCTCGATGACAACGGGTTTAGGGCGATCGCCTCGCTCACGGCTGTAGGGTACACCGCTCAAAAACTGTTGGGCGTAGGCGCTGGCTGTGGCGATGAGCTGCTCGAAGAACTCACGTCCGCCTCTGATAGCGCGATCGTGACCATGAAACCGACATTCAAAGCTCGTCAAAATAGATAACAGGGGGCGTCCGGCTGAGTCGCCATTCCCCAAGCCCACCTCTTCGCCCCAACCATCGAGGGTGAGGGTACAATTTGGCAAGCTATACAGCCGCTGAATACTCATGCCACTTCCCCGTCAAACACACTACTCCAAAGACGCTGAGTTCCCGATGTACCGGTGCAAAACAAAAGCTGACCAAGTAGTAGGAGAGCCAGTTCATTCAGCTTTTCATCCGTATCGTAGGCCATCACGCCGGCCCGCTTCGGGTTCATCCGCGAGCGGAAATGGGCCCGAAATCGTTCCAAATATTCCGCCAACCGGAAGTGGTGATCGGGCGACAGTTGCTTTTCCTGAAGCTGTTGGTGAGCAAGCAACAGTTGACGAATGAGCACGGTCAACCGACGGGCTAGGCTACAGGCAATCAGCACCAAGGCTTTGCCCTCTGCCAGGGTGA
>DATNRH010000993.1 GCA_036703605.1 Candidatus Obscuribacterales bacterium
CCCATGACAACCATCACTCAGGTAGGTCATAGACCACTCTGGATCGGGGTTGGCGGTGAAGATAATGCCCGGCAAGGAGTTGATCAGTCGCATCAGCTGAGACTGATGGTGAATGATCGTGGCGTAAATCTCCGAGTCAATCGCCCCACCAGCGGGATCAACCCGTTCATCGGCGAACTGGGTACGTAGTTGATCCATCAATCCTGCAGACAAGGGCAACACCTGCACCAGTCCCTGGGTATCACGGTTCATGTCATTAATCATTCAGGATGCATCAGGAGTAAGTGGTCTAAACCGTAGGCTAGCCCTGTATGCCTAAGTCAAGCAAAGGGCGATCGCGAGCGAGCGTCCCTCCAGCAACAAGTGGGGCGGAGGTTGACGTAGACGCGCCTCCCTTGGATACCTACAGTAGATTAGGGAGACGTTGTAGATGCAGCAAAAACTAGATGTGTGGCCAGCATGAGAACCATGGTCTATGCCCCAGAAGACAATCAACCGGATGAACATCTCGATAAACAGTTTGATGAACAATGACGATGTTTGACAGGATCGATGGGGTTGTTCATGGGGGTATGGTCAAGCCTGCTTGTCGTTGGGTGCAACCAGACGCCACCGCTTCGATCAGCTTGCCCCCATCATGCCTAAGTTAAATCATTTCTATCCATAGACCTAGAAACGCTGTAGATTCCTGGCATGACGTTAGACGTTGGCTGATGCCTGATGGTTCATCTTTCGGGCTAGATAGGGCGATCGCTGTCTAACCCTATTCAGAACCATCTCAAACTCTAGGCAATGGAAATGTAATGTTCGTCACCTCTTGGGTATTGCATTGACCTAAGCTATGGTTGCGATCGCCATCCCCACTTACCATCCCCACTTACCATCCCCACCTACCGTTGGCATTCCTACTCCAGAAACCATAACCCAGCTTGTTGGCAAGTTCGGATAGCTACCGCGAATTTCTCCGCAAAACTAGGCAATACTGAAGACACAGATCTTCTAGGGGACAGGTCTCAACACAGATGAATACGACTTAATCTGGAGTTGAGTCAAGTCGACACTAACGCTGTCTCTTCATCGTTTTGCGACCCTATCCCACCTAGAGGACTCTACCAGAATCGTGGGGCTGTTCGTAGCATTTATAGTGGCGAAAGATGAGGGCTTGAACTTCAGCCCGCTCAGTTGTGTTTTATTGTGCAAATAGCTATGGATTTTCAAGGTATAGAGACATCAAGAGTAGACTGGGCAGGAGATTGCCTAGCCATTGGCATCGCTGAAGAGGCGATCGCTCTCAATGACGATCTGATTGCTCTCGATCATGTGCTAGAAGGCGCATTGGCGGAGCTGATTGAGGAAAGCGAGTTCAAGGGCAAGCTAGGCAGCAGTGCTGTTGCGCGGGTGGGTGGACAGAGCGCCATCCGTAAGATAGCGGTGATTGGGTTAGGAAAAACAGACTCCCTTTTGCTGGATCACCTGCGGCGCGGTGCAGCTAGTGCGCTACGGGTGGCAAAGCGCGAAAAATGTCAAACCCTAGGGTTGAGTTTTCCGGTATGGCAGGATAATCCGGCGGCATCCGCCCAAGCCATCACCGAAGGGATGGAACTAGCGGCCAACCAGGATATCCGCTTCAAGTCGTCCTCCGATGGCGCAGACTTAAAACTGAAGCGGGTTGATTTACTCGGCCTGGCAGGACAAGAGGCCGCGATCGCCCGTGCCAAAACCATTTGCCAAGGTGTGATCCTGGCTCGTGAACTAGTGTCGGCTCCCGCCAATGTGGTCACGCCCATTACCCTGGCCGAGACGGCCCAAGCGATCGCCCAAGACCATGGTCTAGACCTGAAAATCCTAGAGCAAGAAGATTGTGAAAAGCTAGGTATGGGGGCATTTCTAGGCGTGGCCCAAGCGTCTGACCTGCCGCCCAAATTTATTCACCTCACCTATCGCCCCAAGGGCACCCCTCGGCGCAAAGTGGCGATTATTGGCAAAGGGCTCACCTTCGATTCCGGTGGACTGAACATCAAGCCCTCGGGCAGCGGCATTGAGATGATGAAAACCGATATGGGTGGTGCCGCTGCCACCCTGGGAGCAGCGAAGGCGATCGCTCTCCTGGAGCCCGACGTGGAGGTTCACTTCATCAGCGCCGCTACGGAAAATATGATCAGCGGTCGGGCCATGCACCCCGGTGATATTTTGACCGCGTCCAACGGCAAAACCATTGAAGTCAACAACACCGACGCAGAAGGCCGCCTCACCCTCGCCGATGCCCTGGTCTATACCGACAAGCTGGGTGTAGACGCCATGGTCGATCTAGCCACCCTCACCGGAGCCTGCATTGTCGCCCTCGGGGATGACGTGGCGGGGCTTTGGAGTGACCAGGATGCGATCGCCCAGGAGTTGACCCAGGCTGCCCAGCAAGCCGGCGAAAAAGTCTGGCGGCTGCCCATGGAGGAAAAATACTTTGATGGGCTCAAGTCGGTTGTGGCCGACATGAAAAACACCGGACCCCGAGCCGGAGGGGCGATCACGGCGGCGCTCTTCCTCAAACAGTTTGTCACCACAACACCCTGGGCCCACCTCGATGTGGCAGGCCCCGTGTGGACAGAGAAGGAAGATGGCTACAACAACCCTGGTGGCACCGGCTTTGCAGTGCGCACCTTGGTGAACTGGGTGCTGAATTAGGGCCGTCTCCTACCTTGAAGCTTAGTCTTGGAGCTTAGAGAGCCTCTAGGCTCCAAGCGGTGAGGGTATTCGCTTCAATCCTCTGGTTGTGCAGCACCATGGTGGTGGTTTGGTTTTCTGCAAACCCAATGCGCTCGTAAAACTGCTGCTGGTGGGTTGTCATCAGGTAGACGCGCTCCACGCGGTTCACGTGAGGATGGGTGAGCACGGTTTCCACCAGCTTGCGCCCCAGCCCAGCTCCTTGATAATCGTTATGCACCACCACGTCCCAAATGGTGGCGCGGTAGATGCCGTCGGAGGTAGCTCGGGCAAAGCCAATCAAGCGATCGCTGTCCCAAAGCGTGGCAATGGGGCGGCTGTTGGCTAAGGCGATCGCCCATTCGTCTACGCTACGATCCTGTGCCCAAAACGCTGTGCGGCGAAACAAGGTTTGCACCTGCTGAAGGTCAAGATCCTGCACCAATGCATGACCCTGACCGCGGTCATCGTACACCCGAGCCTGAATATGACGACAATCCATAGATGATTTAACGAGGTTAGTAATAAAACGAGAGGGTACTCATCTTCCCATCGGATAGATTCTAACGGGTGCGGATGGGCGATCGCCCCCTGGGAAACTACGGCTACTCGTCTGCGTCTAGGTCTACATCTAGGTATGCCCAGCGTCGTCCCTAGACCGTCCCGACGATCACCCGTCTCTCGCGAAGGAGTGCCTATCCCCCGATGGGCGGATGGGAGTCTTGCCTGATATGCTGTGGTGGGAGTGGGAGACTTGTCAACCTTAGGTCAGCAAGTCCTGAATCTTACGACCCATGGGGTGCTCCTCTGTTGATTCCTAGTGTCTGTCATCTATGGCCCGTTTTGATTTCTCTTCGCCATCCCGTGGGCGATCGCCCCGCCTCGCTGCGGTCATGCTCGTGGGTCTGTTGAGCATCCTGCTTAGCCTAGGTCTAGCGCAGATTCATCCTGCCCTAGCATCTAGCCCGCAAGCGATCGCTCAGTCTGACATCCAGACCGCTCCCCCCGCATTACCCGAGCGCCCCCGCATTGGCACCGTCGATCCGGTACCGGAAGACTACCACCTAGGGCAACAGCGTTATCTGGAAACCTGTGCCGGTTGCCACTTGCCCCTGCCCCCCGCCGTCATGCCCGATGAAACCTGGCGGCAACTCCTGCAGGATCCGCAGCACTATGGCGTGATTCTACCCCAGCAGTTGCCCACCCAAACCGTCCAGATCTGGGAGTATCTGCGCGACTTCTCTCGCCCCCTGCGCGATGGAGAAACCGTTCCCTATAGACTGGATACATCTCGCTATTTCGCCGCCCTCCACCCTCAAGTGGAGTTCTCCGCTCCCGTCACGGCCAACAGTTGTACCGCCTGCCACATTGGCGCTGAAGACTATAACTATCGCCAGCTCACCGCCGAATGGCAATGATGGCGAGGCGGGGTTAACCGCACCTCCGCCGTCTAAGGCAAGTGATAGTATGAAGATACTTCGGTTTTCAGCCGAGGCACTACGTTGATGGATATTTTTGAGCCCAGCGATCGCCCCTCTGTTGTAGGTCAGGTCACCATGGCCGCGATCGCCCCAGCCATCCAGTTATTGAAAACTGCTATCCTCCTGCCGACCGTCTTTATATACTCATCCCCACCATGCTCAAGAAACTGCTAGGCGACCCCAACGCACGCAAGCTGAAAAAATACCAGCCCGATGTTGTTGAAATCAATTTGCTAGAAGAAGAGATCCAAGTTCTGTCGGATGACGATCTCAAGGCCAAAACTGGCGAGTTTCGGCAGCGGATTGAAAAGGGCGAGACCCTTGATGCGTTATTGCCAGAAGCCTTTGCTGTTGTGCGGGAAGCGGGGCGACGCGTGTTGGGTATGCGCCACTTCGACGTGCAGTTGATTGGTGGGATGGTGCTGCACGACGGGCAAATCGCAGAGATGAAGACCGGGGAAGGCAAAACCCTAGTGTCTACCCTGCCGGCCTACCTGAATGCCCTAGAGGGCAAAGGCGTTCACGTGATTA
>DATNRH010000994.1 GCA_036703605.1 Candidatus Obscuribacterales bacterium
CCGTCGATCCCTTCACATAGATGGCTGCCCTATCTCCCTCTATCCGATTGAGCGTCGCCATATACTGGTACTCAGACTCAAAAGGAATGCTATCTAATCGCGGATAGGTTCGGTTTAAATCTACTCGATTAAAACCAATCTTGCGAGCAGCTACCAGCAGAGCCCCTTCCGTAGGATCCCCAACCACGCCCCAAATCTTATTCTTCTGCTCTAGCTCAGAATCATTGCACAACATACCGACCTGCAAGCATTGGCGCAGAGGCGGCGGCAGGTGCTCTGGCGGAATGGGTTGGTCTTCGCCATCCCGCACGTCCCCCTGAGGCGTGTAGCCATCTCCGGTGATGTAGTAGTGATGCCCGCCAGCAAACACCATCTGCACCGTCATCTGGTTTTCGGTCAGAGTACCAGTTTTGTCGGAACAGATCACCGTTGCACTACCCAAGGTTTCAACCGCCGGCAGCTTGCGTACAATAGCGTTGCGGCGAGCCATTCGGGAAACTCCGATCGCTAGGGTAATGGTGACTACGGCTGGCAGACCCTCTGGAATTGCACTCACCGCCAGAGCGATCGCCGCCTCAAACATTTGGAGCGGGGAATTACCATATCCTAACCCCACCACAAAGGTGAAGATCGCCACAGCTAAAATAGCATAGAGCAATGTTTTGCTAAAGCGATCGAATTTGCGGGTCAGGGGAGTCATCACGGAAGTATGCTCCTCCATCAGCCTTGAGATTCGCCCGGTTTCGGTATGGATGCCTGTGGCAATGACAATCCCTTCTCCCTGGCCAAAGGTGACAAAACTACCGGCATAGGCCATATTGAGACGTTCAGCTAGGGGTGTATCCTCTGCTAAGGACACCCCCTCTTCCGCCTGTTTTTCCACAGCTACAGATTCACCTGTTAAGGCAGACTCGTTGACCTGGAGATTGCGGCAACGCACCAGTCTGAGATCTGCTGGCACTTTATCTCCAGAGGTCAGCAGCACTAAGTCACCTGGCACTAGATTTTTGGACGATACTTGAATATTCTGTCCATCACGGCGAATCATGGCATCGGTTTCCACTGCCGACGCTAGGGCAGCGATCGCACTTTCTGCCTTAGATTCCTGGACAAAACCGATGATG
Source organism: Candidatus Obscuribacterales bacterium (assembly GCA_036703605.1). Lineage (NCBI taxonomy): Bacteria > Bacillati > Candidatus Melainabacteria > Candidatus Obscuribacterales > Candidatus Obscuribacterales bacterium. Next base: position 1,125 of record DATNRH010000994.1, read on the forward strand.
GCATTAATCACTGTGACGCCCCAGATAACGCCAGCATTCACCCACTGTCCCAAGAATGCCTTGATCAAACCAGCTATCAGCAGAATATACAGGAGTGGCTGATGAAACTGCAGGAGAAATAGCAGAATAGGATGCTTGCCCGACTTGGCCTGAAGCTCATTGGGGCCATACTGCTCCAAGCGTTTCTCGGCCTCTTGGGACGTAAGCCCCACATCTAGATCTAGTTTGAGCTGATCCACAACCATCGGAAGGCTGAGATCATGCCAGGTTTGCTGATGCTGAGGTATTTGAGCTTGGGCAGATTGTTTTGCCACAGACTTGTCTCCTTGAGGTTTGGAACCACCATGAATCACTGAAAGTACAGCCTATACTATGGCGTTGCTGAGTAGCAGGATGATTCCGCAATAGTTTGCATAGAGTTTCGTATCCTGTAGCTAGAGGTTCATCTCCTGCTTCAGCAATACCTATACTATTACTATGACTCTCAAGCATCCAAGTGATAATCAGTCTCAACGTAAATCTACCCAGCGGATGATTGTTCTGCTACATCGGTACCGCTAGCCTTTGAATAAGCATCTTGATCGATCATCAGCTAAGCCAACATCTATATCCAGACGCATAAACTTGAGGCCAAGATATTGCAGCTTCATAAGCAGAACACAATTCCAGCACCTATTTATGGAACGTTATACCAAGTCCGGCTAATCAACCCTAGAATGAGTAATGGAGTTGTATGAAAGGCTGAAAGCAAGATGGGGCGTCGACTGAAGCTAGAACCACATTTAACCATTGAGG
>DATNRH010000995.1 GCA_036703605.1 Candidatus Obscuribacterales bacterium
CTATCGGTGACATAGAAGCAGCACTTCCAACTATCAGCTTTGGAGTGCTTTACAGCAGATGATGGACTCTCGCCAAGATCGTCTCAATTGGCTGGCGCGCTGCTGGCAGGGTTCCTTCTAGTGTTCCTTCTGCGATCGCGAAACTGCGACTAAGGACGTGTGAGGTACTGCATGGCGACAATGGGGTTTCCCTGTAAAAGATGGCGCGTGACGATCGCCCCAACTTCTTCGGGCAACACATGGTGGTACTTAATATCATCAGGCAACACCCAAACCATGGGGCCGTTGCCACAATGTCCAAAACAGGAGCTAGCCACCATTGTCCACCCTTCAATAGGTTGGCTTTCAAAGGCAGCTAGGACTCGATGACTTCCCGCCCGGCGGCAGGCTGTATGCTGACAAACCAAAACTTGTTTCGGCATATCAGGTCGGCGCTCAGGCATAGCGATCGCCTCTAGGAGGATGGAGAATATTGACGTTCAGCATTTAAAAACTAGGGTACGATGAAAAAAGAATAGGGTAGTTGCGCTAAATTTGCCCCCATCTCCTATGGAGATCACGCATCATGGGCACCTCTGGTTATATCATCACCCTAGCGTCACGGTTTTGTCTCCCCGTACTGGGGAAAATGTTGTGAGTGGGAGAACTATCTGTGTATCGCCTTCTGTCAATTGTGTATGGGTTAGTTCATGGACTGGTGCAAGCACTTGAACCCATCCTTGTACCACTCTGCTTAGTCGCTGCTTGGTTCATTGTGGGTTTAACCGTCTTGAGTATTTGGACAGGGCTGAGATCTGGCCTACAGCGGGCTAAACAAATGCATCAAATTCCTTGTAGCACCTGTCGATTTTTCACCCAAGACTATCATCTTAAATGTCCGGTGCAGCCGAGGACAGCCCTGTCAGAAGCAGCGATCGGTTGTCCAGACTATGATCCGGATCCAGCCCAAACGTCTCCCTACATAACGCTTTGAGTCGGATCCTTGCCTAGCGTCTTTGCCCATGGTAGTCAAGGGTTGAACTTAGTGTATCCTTTGTCCTGAAGTAGACGTATATGGGGGAGAACCTTAAGGTTCCGGTGCCTGGGTAGACGGGTGAGATACAGTATTTTGAGGGTAATCAGGATTTAGCTCCAGTTTATGTTGATCAGCAAACTCGAAAATTGTACTGAATTTACAGCCGGCGATGGCACCACGCTTCGTGAATTGCTCCATCCCGACAAACAGGCGATCGCCCTGCGCTACAGCCTCGCCCATGCTATTTTGCCGATTGGGCAACGCTCCACCCCTCACTCTCTCACGACCTCGGAGGTTTATTATATTCTCAGCGGCGTGGGCGAAATGCATATTGATGATGAGACCGCGATCGTGAAGGCGGGAGATGCTATCTATATTCCCCCCAACGCTCGTCAGTTTATCCACAATGCCGGGAATGATCCCTTAATTTTCATCTGCATTGTGGATCCAGCCTGGCGGAAAGAAGACGAAATAGTCTATCCAGACGGCGGTGCTTAACCCAGTACTAGAAGCCATCCAGTACCCCAGAAACTACGCTGGCTGAGCGAAGGCGTTTGCCCATGAGGACAGGCTAACGTGAACCATCTCTCGCAGTGAGAACCCAAGGAACCCTGGTGATCGACTGCGGGATAAATGTCTGCCGCAGAGAACTAGCCTGAAGTGATTAACGATCGCGTAGGTTGTAGGACTGGATGGCCGATCGCCAGACCCAATAGCCCTGCTCACTCAGATGAAGGCCATCGGTGGTGAGATGGAGAATGAGGTGTCCGGAGGGATCGGCAAAGAGCGGATAGAGATCCAAATACTCCACCTTTTCCTGCTCAGCGATCGCTTGAAGCTGGCTATTTAAATCGCGAATGACGGTGTTGGGAAGCGCTAAGAGGCGATCGCGCCCTTCCCATGTTGCCTGCTCGCCTGCGTGGGGCAAAAGAGACTGCACAATGATCTCGGCCCTCGGATGTCGCTGCTTAAGATCTTGGATAATCGCCTGTTGCTGCTCAAGGACAACGGCTGCATCAACGCCTTGGATGAGATCGTTAATGCCAATCATCACAAAGATTTGGTCAGGGCGCGTATCGTCAAATAAATAGAGTCGTGCAAGCAACCCTTCGGAGGTTTCGCCTGAAATACCTTGGTTGAGCCATTGTTGCTCTGGGGGCAAAATTTCCGGCGGAAACCAGAGGCTTATGGAATCTCCAGCCAAGATAGCGAGATGATCGGGAGCGCGCCCGGCGATCGATTGAGCTTCTTGCTGCAAGATCGCTAACCATTCTTGGTAGGCCAACTGGTGACGAGGTCCTAAGTCTGGTGTGGCAACAACAGCCATCAGGTTAGGGCGAGAGGGTGGCACGCCTGAGGGTAAAGCATAATCTAGGCGATCGCTCCCCTTGCTCTGCATCAGGATAGCTACCATGCCTGCCAGTCCTACACCATTAAGGACCAGAGACAAGATGGCCCAAAACGGTATCGATTGCCTCTGATAAGGGTGCGGCAATCGAAGCGATCGCTGCCTTTTTCTACTCTCTGCCCGCCTTACCAATGGACTGTATCCTCATCCCGTGGGGCTGAACGATTAACTGGAGCGATCGCAACACCTTGAGTCTACGTTGGGGCGATCGCCTAGTTACGCAAATTTTATAGTGATTTTCGCTGATTGTGCAGAATCTTGCTATATTTCTTTCCCCCATAAGTAGGAAGAGATGACTATTAGCAAGCGTTACAGCGTTGCTCAATGCTCAAATCTTGATGAGAATAGGATTGAGCATGGCCGAAACCCGGCAACTTAGCTTCAGTTCATTGAGTTCACCTACTTATCCCCCATAAAAAGCGGTAGCTCATCCTGTCGTCATTGAGCCAACATGGATAGAGCTACCGCTAGATTCACAGGAGATTCCGTCCGTTCTATGGGCGATCGCTCACCCTAGAGTGACGGCAGGGACAACAAAGCGCTAGCTGCCAACCCCAGCACTGGTGCTAGAGGGCATGCTGCTACTTTCTTTAATAAAGCCACTGTAGGCTTCCATGCCGTGTTCGCCGATGTCGAGACCCATCAGTTCTTCCTCTGGGGTCACCCGGAGCGATAGGGTGGCCTTCAAGATCGACCAGACAATGGTGCTACACACCACTACCCAGAGACCAACAGTGAGAATACCCATGATTTGAGCTAGCAACTGCGTGGGGCCAGCACCGTAGAACAAGCCGCCGCCCATATCAAAGAGACCAACTGCCAAGGTACCCCAGATGCCGTTCACCAAGTGAACCGACACAGCGCCGACCGGGTCATCAATTTGGATGCTGTCGAAGAAGTACACAGAGAATACAACTAAGACACCACCAATCAACCCAATCACCACTGCACCTAGGAAGCTAACACCAGCACAACCGGCGGTAATAGCGACGAGACCTGCCAAGATACCGTTGATGATCATGGAAAGATCAGGCTTGCCCGATAGCGTCCAAGAGGTTACGGTTGCGGCAACCCCACCAGCGGCAGCCGCTAGGTTGGTGGTCACAGCAATATAAGGAACGGCGCTGTCAGCAGCTAACTGAGAACCGGGGTTGAACCCAAACCAGCCGATCCACAGGATTAAGCATCCCAGGGTGGCAATGCTCATGTTGTGACCGGGTAGAGCACTGGGTTGACCGTCTTGGTATTTACCAATCCGGGGGCCGAGAATGGCTGCACCCATGAGAGCTGCCCAACCACCAGCGGAGTGAACCACCGTGGAGCCAGCAAAGTCAGAGAAACCAGCACCGCCCAAGAAACCAATCTCAGACAACATGCCACCACCCCAGACCCAGTGTCCGCTGATGGGGTAGACAATGGCAGTTAAGACAATGCTGAAGATGACAAAATCGATAATCTTAATCCGTTCAGCCACTGCCCCAGACACGATGGTGGCAGCGGTGCCGGCAAAGGCGGCTTGGAATAGGAAGAATACCGAGATTGTCAGTGTACCGCCATCTAACCCGTAGGTTGCTGGGTCTGTACTGCTGAGGAACCATCCTCCAAAACCGAGGAAACCACCCCCTGCAGCACCAAACATGAGCGAAAAACCAACAGCCCAGAAGGCTAGGGTGGCTAACGCGAAAACCAGCAGGTTTTTACTGAGAATGTTGACAGCATTTTTCTGCCGACAGAACCCGGTTTCTAGCATCCCGAACCCGGCGTTCATGAAAATGACAAGGATGGAAGCAACTAAGATCCAAATGTTGTCCAAGACGGCTTGAACATCTTCGGGTGTGAGTGCTGCTGCTTCTTCCTGTGCGGATGCGGCTAGGCCCCAAGCACCCACAATTAAGACAGCTAGCGGCACAATGGCTAGCCAAGCAAAGGAGCGATTGGGAAGAACTCGCTGCAGTCGCTTAAAGAACCCTACTGCATCGGGTAAGTATGAAGAGCCGAAGGTCTTCCTTCGTCGGCTACCATGTAACCGCTTTGCTTGCATCAACTTATTAGACATCATCACTGGACGTTCCTTAACAAGTTACACGTAACGGCGTTACCCCACTCTGGAGGCCATCTCAACCTGAGTAGTTTGTCTTTGACGATCTACCTGGTCTAGTTCCAACGTATGAAATCGCACAGTGTCAAACTGAGGTTCGCCTATTGAGATTTGTGGTGTGACGCATCTCCTGAGCTCAAACAGGATGTCGCGATCGCGTTCTAGATTTCATCAAGAGTACGAGCGATCGCAATCTTAATCAAGTTGATTGCACCAATTCTGTATCCATTGATTCTGTATACCGAATTACACTTCGTTTCGTCAAAATTGCTAAACCGGTTACGTAGATAGCTTTTCAGCCACTTCTCAACCAATTCAACATTCTGAATCAACCTGAGGGAGTGGATTTGGGGCGATCATTTAGCAAGTCTTAGAACAGGTCTTAGAGCAGAGATTGTTCGTTGATGCTCTCTTTTCTGCGGTGAGGTGCTTTAGAAGAGCTGCCTGGCTCTCTCAGATGTTCATGGATGCAGCCTGGTTGACGGACAAATCTTTTTGCGTAGGCTGGATTGAGTAACATGAAACCCAGCGCCAGCTTAGATTCTGTTGCGTTACGCTGACGCTAACCCACCTACAAGAGCATAAGGGCTGCAGAAGTTTTGTCAAGCATTCAGGAGTGCAGCTCTCTGGGAAAGATCCAAGGCGATCGCACCTACGACAACTTCAGCGCCAATGATTGCTCAATCGTCTCTCATTCATCCCTCGATCATCTATGGGCGCAATAGGGTGAAGAGGGTTACCAGGATTGAGACCCTTAGCTTGCTGGCAACGGCGTAGAAAGGCTGGCAGCACCTTGGCATCCTGCATGGAAACAGCGCGTTAATTCATGACAAAGGGTGGACTCTAGGGCAGAACTGCAGCCAAGACCTTGTTTTTTATACAATTTCTATAGGATGGAGCTTGGCTCTTATGGAAGGTATCAATTCTCCAACATTACATAATAGAAAAACTTAGAACCGTGGTGTAATGGTTAGGTCTACTTATCTTAAATTTTCATGAAGCGAATCTTGGATTTGTTTGTAGTTTTTTATACTATATTTAAGAGAACGTAAAGAAGTAAACATGGGTTTACTGAACTGAGTGGACTCATCGAGATAGAGCAGCGGTGAGTCATCGCTTTTCGCAGGGGTAGTCTTGAAGAGACATTTGCCCCTAAGCTTGCTGCCTAGCTTGTTGCAACGACTGTTGGATTGAGCGCGATCGCACCTGAAGGGTCAGTCACGCTAAGACCTTGATTCTATCGATAGCGATCGGGCCCTGGGTTCACAAGGGTTGCTAATCGTTTGTGTCGAAATCGCTTAGAAGAGGTAGAACCACCGGTGAGTCAGTCAGTGCTCGAACAGATGAAACGCTACGACGTTCAGGCGATCGCTCGCTACTATCGACTGCGTCCTTGGCTCACAATTTGGCGCGGTCTGGTTGTTGTTCTTTCCTTCCTCGGCTTCCTTTGGGGGTTTGCCTGGGATGGTTGGCTGAAGCGATCGGAAGCGACGAGGCTCAAGCGTGCAGCTCAGTTGCGTCAATTGCTCACTCGCCTCGGGCCGACGTTTATCAAAGTCGGACAGTCCCTGTCCACTCGCCCAGATTTGGTGCGCCGAGACTTTTTGGATGAGCTGACCAAGCTTCAAGATCAGCTTCCTCCCTTTCCCACCCCTCAAGCCTTCAATATTGTTGAATCTGAGCTAGATCGCTCGCTGGTTGAAGTTTTTGCCGATATTTCGTCTCAGCCGGTGGCGGCAGCTAGCTTGGGGCAAGTCTACCGAGCTCGGCTGATGAGCGGTGAAGAGGTGGCGGTGAAGGTGCAACGCCCCAACCTCTTGCCCAAAATTACCGTTGATTTGTTTTTGATGCGCTGGGCGGCGGGTTGGCTGGCTCCCTGGCTGCCGCTGAATCTAGGTCATGACTTGACCTTGATTGTGGATGAATTTGGCACCAAGCTCTTTGAAGAAATCGACTACCTCAACGAAGGGCGCAATGCGGAAACCTTTGCGGCCAACTTTCAATATAGTCCCCAAATCAAAGTTCCTGATATCTACTGGCGCTACAGCAGCCGGAAAGTGCTGGTACTGGAGTGGATCGATGGCTTTAAGCTTACCGACACTCAGCAGGTGCGCAATTCCCAGCTCGACCAAGACACGTTAATTGAGATCGGGGTCACTTCGGGGCTCCAGCAGTTACTAGAGTTTGGCTTTTTCCACGCCGATCCCCATCCCGGCAACCTGTTTGCCATGGCCGATGGCCGCATGGCCTACATTGACTTTGGCATGATGGATCAGCTCGGTCAGGAGATGAAAGAGACTCTAGTGGATGCTGTCGTCCATCTGATCAACCAAGACTATGCCGATCTAGCTCGGGACTTTGTCAAGCTGGGCTTCCTCACGCCTGATACCGACATTATGCCGATTGTGCCAGCGCTAGAAAAAGTGTTGGGCAGTGCCTTGGGGGAAAGTGTTCGGGATTTCAACTTCAAAACCATCACCGATCAATTTTCGGAGTTGATGTATGAGTATCCGTTCCGGGTGCCTGCTAAGTTTGCCTTGATCATTCGCTCCTTGGTGACCCAGGAAGGGCTAGCCCTTAGCCTCAATCCTGACTTTAAGATTGTAGATGTGGCCTACCCCTACATTGCGCGGCGGCTGTTGAAGGGAGAGTCTCCCCAACTGCGTCGCCGTTTGCTGGAAATCCTCATCCGCGATGGCAAATTCCAGTGGCATCGATTGGAAAACCTGTTGGCGATCGCCCGTGCCGATGCCAGCTTTGACCTATTGCCCACGGCTCAGCTCGGGTTACAATACTTGTTCTCCGAGGAGGGAGCGTTTCTTCGCCGTCAGCTCATTTTGGCGTTGGTGGAAGACGATCGCTTCCACACGGAAGAAATTCAGCGCATCTGGGAATTGGTGAAAGACGATCTGCAGCCAGCCAACTTGTTCAATGTGGCCCTTGGTGCCCTCACAAGTTTCTCGGCAGAGCGGGCCGCCGCCCTCATCCCAGCCTTTGCCCAAACTTCCTCGCCGGAGCCCTCGGTTTTGCGATAGTCAACCCCTGTTGCCGTTGATCTGGACATCAACGGTTTGCATCAACTTGCATCAAAAGGATACATCTGTGTTTTACTCCGCTGCTTCTCCACCCTATGTTCTGATGGTTGCAGGGTTGATAGCCGGCATCACGTCTGCCTACGCATTTCAGGCAACCCTGAAAGAACTGGTTGCTGTTTGGTCTCGCAGCCGTTCAACCCGTGCCCTGCAGAGCCTGCGCGGTGCGCCGCTGCTGGTGCCGGTGGTGGGAGTGAGTGGTGGCGTTTGTGTCTTCCTCGCCTCCAGTTTGCAACTGTTTGCCTTCCCAGCTCTCCCCTCCTACGCGATCGCTTTCCCGTTGACCGTGGGCAGTGCTGGGCTGGTGTGGTACCAGCTTGGTCGGCTGTTAAACCAGCTCGAACGACGCACCGGCAAAGCCCTAGACTTTGATGCCCTCACCTAACGCGACCTACAGCTCCTCATGCTCAGTTGCCAACAACAGCTAGCTCAACCACCAAATCACTATTGGCGACAGGCTGGCCCTCCATTTGAGCGGGGGTAAATTCCCAGGTGCGCACGAGGCAGTCGGCCAGGTTGATGTAATCAGGATTGAGGGGCGTTTGAGTCAGCGACCGCAAGCTCACCACCTGTCCTTGCCGATCCAGCTCCACGCGAAACCGCACCGGCTCGCCAAGATTTTGGCGCGCATCGGGGGTCATCCGGCATGACGTGGTCGTAGGATCATCACGAAACTGGTCGCTATATTGGCGTAACTGCGGCGGTTGGTCGTAGAGATCGCGAAGCGTGCCGTCAATGCTACGAGGCTCCACTTCTGCCCGCATCATCTGCACGCCATAGACTTGGGTGATGGGATCTCGCCCTACAGGAAGCGTGGTGAGGTCTGGATCCTCGGTCGCCTCTTCGCTGAGATCGGGCTGCCCTGGATCGGGCACATCGGGCACATCCGGTAATGGCTCAGGAGTCTCCACCTCAGATTCCACGTCCGGTTCCATCTCCGACACCTCGGGCTCTACTTCAGGCTCTTCGGGCTCTGTGGACTCTTCTGGGGGTGGTGTGCGTTCTTCATCCTGGCCGTCAGGAAGCTCTGGGGAAGGGGTCTCTGGCGCAACCGGTGCTGGTCGTTCCGTTGCTACGGGAGGGCTGTCTTGGCGTGGGCGATCGCTCCGAACAATCGGGATATCGGTTGGATTCGTAGTAGCTGGATCGGTAGTAGCTGGATCCGTAGCGGCGGAATCCGTCGCAGGTACTGGATCTGGGCGGGGCGATCGCTCGGCACTGCGATCGCTGGGCGGTTGATCCGACCACTCAACCACCTCCACCGGGGTGAGCGTGACGGCAGGTTGCGACGCACCCATCGAGGTTATCCAAGGCAGCAGGTAGATGAAACACAGCCCATGAACACCCAGTGAGACTAGACTAATGCCTAGCCAAAACTGGGGAGAATGCTGATGCCATGAAGCTTGACTCTCTGCCATGAGCCTTGGCATCGGGGAGGGCGATCGCATCACACCAATCTCCGCCATATGATGTTGTTTTGATCCATACCCATACTTAAAACCTGAACCTAAGTCTGATCAACTCTATCTTGCGATAGGTGCAGATGGGGGGGGCAGGTTCGGTAAAGTCTTAACATACATCAAATCACAGCGTACCGTTTCACCTGGAGACGTACGCCGATAGCCGCTGGTTTCGTAGAGACGCACGGCTTCTTTGAGCACCGATGCGGTTTCAATCCAAATCTGCTGATAGCCCTGGAGAGCGATCGCTTGTTCGAGGGCATTCAGTAAATATCGTCCGAGTCCCTTGCCCCTGACCCCTTGGTGGAGGTACATCTTGCGAATTTCGACTGAACCTGTTGAGTGGTTAACTGGATAGAATCCGGCTGTGCCAACGACATCAGCTTGGCATTCCACCACCCAAAACTGGCCGCCGGTTTGCCAGTAGGCCGCTTCCACATTCCAGGCATCCCAATCCGCCCCGTCAGACTCTTGAGCAAGGCCATATTCACTGAGTACTGCACCAATGAGCGCCGCTGCAGGGTGGCGATCGCTGGGTTGCCAATCTCGAATGACCACATCTTGATAGATATCTTGCATAGTACTCCGTCAGGCAATACTCATTTCTTAATTCATTCAGGACAATTCCAAGAAAAAATTTCTGTATTGAAAAACACTAAAGTATTTAGCGTTTTGTTGACTTTCCAAAAAACCATGAGGATTCAGGGTCTAGGTTTGGGAATGCTATTTCTAGAAAACTAAACTCATCCATCTGGTTTGAGATTCCTCTTCGTACTCCTCATCTCTGTTTTCGCACCATGAACTCTAGATACCATAAAGCACTAAAGCCCGTATGGCAGTTCCTCAACCAGCCACTCTTTAGCCGTCAGCAGCCTGCTATTTTAGATCCCCGTCGGTTCTGGTGCTCCTATCGAATTCAGCACTTAGAACGCTGTTTAGACAAAGCCTATCGCCCAGAAGAACACTACAGAAGTTGAGGAGCAGGTCGCTTGCAGGTTAGGGTGTTCCCCATCTGCAAGACCCGCCAGTCCTCAAGATCAGTACACACATCACGAAGAGGCTGCTCCTTAGGGAATAGCCTCTTTCTCGTCTGTGTGATGAGCCGTTACCTGCCTTAGTGGGCTGCTAAGACAGATCGATGTTCTGCGATCGCCCCCGCCATCGCAGCTGAAGGTTGGGGTATGAGGGTGATGATGGTTAACTCTGGGGGACAAAAAAGGCGGGCGGGCGGAAATGTCCCTAAGCCTCGATTCACATACAGATAGTTGGGGCCAACCTGGTGGAGACCCTGAGCCCATTCCCAATGTTTGACGACACGATGGCAGTCTTCTCGCATGTAGGGCACCCAGCGCCGCAGCGATCGCGGCACCCAACGACGAATGGTTTGGTACCAGGTGGGCACAGGCCCTAGACCGGGGATGACGATCTGCCCGCCGTGGGTGTGGCCGGAGAGTTGGAGGTCAACCCGCCATTTTTGGAGCTGCACAGCACTATCGGGGTTATGGGATAGGACGATGCGCGGTGTAGCGGGATCAAGCTGATGCATCACCAGACCAGGGTTAAACTCCCGTGACCATAAATCTGCTAACCCCACCACCGGTAGATCGGCACCCCATGGATAAGCAATCTGATTCCATAGGACTTGGATGCCCGCTAGGGTAAATGCATCGGTGATGTACCCTTTGGCACTGGCAGGCACGATGTCGTGGTTGCCGAGAATGGCGTAGGTACCCAAGCGGCTTTGAATAGAGGCTAGCCGTCGTGCTAGATCCGGAGCTGGGGATGGATCATCGGTGACATGATCTCCGGTGATGACCACGAGATCCGGCTGAGCCGCATTAGTCGCTGCGATCGCTTGGGCTAGGAGCCGGTCTGACAGCCGTAGGCCGTCATAGTGTAAATCTGACAATTGTGCGATTTTGATGCCACCTAAATGAGATGGAAGCCCTGAGATTGGAACTGTGATGGTTTCAATGCTTAGCGACCCAGATAATAGCCTATGCATAACAGAGAGCTTCTCCCTATAGCGTTAAGAACTGGCACTCCAGAGCTAGTCTTGAACTTTGATCGTGATCATGATGGATAGCATGATGGATACGGCTATTTCCTGTATCCAAAGGATGAACATCATCTTAATCCCTCTAGATCTCTAGACCTAAACAGAATCTGCTGGTCATGATGAGTAGGTGCGAGGGTCGTCAGTTGGGGTGAGGATGGAAGCGATCGCTAGGCAAGCTGTTAAAGCATACTCAGCTTAGCAAAGGATGATCCCTCAACGGTTAAGACCGGGATAACAATTTCTTCGGGTATGGCAGCTCGGTTTTCTAGGGCGATCGCTGGAGCTTTGTATTCTAAAGGGCTGATAAACCAGTAGATGAGAACAGATGCCCCACCTTTGGTTAGGGAGAAAGCATCTTATGCCTCGGAGAGCGATCGCTGAGATTTAGCCTAATATTCAGGATTTTAAACGGAAAACTTAACCCTTACTTATTCAGTTCATAACCCTATGCTTCTACCATCAGGACGGACTTTCATCCGCCCAGAGTAGTTCTGCATAGCGCATTTGGCTAAGGCCAACTCACGCGAGGCTCATCTGGGCAGTACAAGAGGAGAACTGACCATGTCCGATAAACGAAGCCTGCGGCAAAAGTATGCCCAAATTCTTAAGGGCGAGACTCACTGTGATGATCCGAGGCAGCATAACCATGGCGATGAGCCTATCTGCAATCAGTCTAACAATCCAGACTTTGCATCTATTCTAGGCAGCCGTCTCCAGCGTCGCCAAGTGCTTAAGGGCAGCTTGGCCTTGGCCGTCACTTCGATGTTTGCTGGGCCAGCGATCAACACCCTGCGCACTCGCCCGGCTGCAGCCAGCAGCACCCTTCTAGGCTTCAAAGCGGTTCCGGTCGGCGAGCTTGACACCGTTATTGTTCCTGAAGGGTACACAGCTAGCCCCTTAGTGTCGTTTGGAGAACCGATCACCGGTAGCTATCCTGCCTACAGCCTAGACAACACGGGCACAGACCAGGCTATGCAAATGGGTAGCCACCATGATGGCATGCACTTCTTCCCCATTGAAGGTGAGTCGCCCTACGAAGGTAGCTCTGATGATGGTCTCTTGGTGGTCAACCATGAATATGTTGAGCCGCGCTACATGCACACCGCTGCCATCGGCATGGCCCTGGACAGTGATGGCGTGCCCATGATGGGCGAGATGCGCGATGCTGATCAGGTGCTGAAGGAACTCAACGGTCATGGCGTCAGTGTTGTACGGGTGCGCAAACAGGCCAATGGCACCTGGGCCATGGAACAGGATGACCGTAACCGTCGGATCACTGGGTTAACTCCCATGGAGATCAGCGGACCAGTGCGCGGCAGCGACTTAGTGAAAACGCGCTATAGCCCTGATGGGACTCGCACCCGTGGCACCCTCAACAACTGTGCCCATGGCGTTACCCCCTGGAATACCTATCTTGCTTCTGAAGAAAACTGGGCAGGCTACTTCCGCAACGGCGATGTAGTTACAGGCAGCAACCAAGGGGAAGTGGAACCCAATCTACCCCGTGAACATGCACGCTACGGTGTGGCAACAGGTGTTTCTCGCTATGGCTGGGAACTGGCTAGCACCGGCGCTGATGACTACATCCGCTTTGATGCCTCCACCAAGGCCGCCAGCCCCATCCAAGACTACCGCAACGAACCCAATACCTTTGGTTGGTTCGTGGAAATTGATCCCTTTGATCCCACCAGCACCCCCCAAAAGCGTACAGCTCTGGGTCGGTTTGCCCATGAAGGCGTGGTTTTCCAGCCTGCTGTGGAAGGAGAACCGGTGGTGTGCTACTCCGGCGATGATGCTCGCTTTGAGTATGTGTATAAGTATGTGTCTGCCCAACCCTATTTCAGCGCAACGGCTGGCGGCTATTTGTTGGACAACGGCACCCTCTACGTGGCTCGGTTCAACGAAGACGGCAGCGGCGAATGGATTGCGCTGGTGTTTGGACAACATGGCTTGACACCGGAGAACGGGTTCAATAGCCAAGCAGATGTCTTGGTTAATACCCGGACAGCCGCGGACTTTGTGGGCGCCACCAAGATGGATCGTCCTGAGTGGGGCGCGGTAGATCCTAGCACCAAGCAAGTCTACTTCACCCTGACCAACAACAGCCGCCGGACAGATGACGAGGTAGATGCTCCCAACCCTCGGGCAGCCAATGAGTGGGGACATATTATTCGCTGGAGTGAAAGCAACAATGACCCTACCTCCAGAACCTTCCAGTGGGATCTCTTTGTCTTGGCCGGGCCAGAGGACGATAGCACAACGCTCAATGGTCAGGCCTTGAATGAAGATAGCAAGTTCTGCTGTCCAGATGGACTATGGTTTGATGCTAGCAGCCGTCTGTGGATTCAGACGGATATCAGCGAAAGCGTCATGAATACTGGGAACTTTGTGCAGTTTGGCAATAACCAAATGCTGGCCGCTGACCCGGTCACGGGTGAAATCCGTCGCTTCCTGACGGGCCCCATTGGTCAAGAAATTACTGGTGTGGTCACAACCCCGGATCAGCGCACGATGTTCATTAACGTGCAGCATCCTGGGGCAACGGTGACGGCGGACGAGTTTGCTGCTGGCAACCTCAAGTCTCGCTGGCCGGATCAGAGTACCTCCATGTACCCCCGTTCTTCTACGGTGGTGATCACCAAGGATGATGGCGGAATGATTGGCACCTAAATTGGCACCTAAGGTGTCGATCGCCCATCACTAGTTGCACGGATAGTGGGAGGCAGGCAGATCACGGCCAGCCTCCTTTTTTTATAGCTGGCATTCAGAATCATTAACATTCAGAATTATTCAGCGATCGCTCCCCGTTACCCCCCAGGAATCCCTCAGGCATTCCAAACATAGCGATCGCTGTCCTGCTAGGATAACCACACTGAGCATCGCTACTGAGCATCGCTCGTACGTTGTCCCATCTATAGCCTGCAATGCAGACGTCTCCTGCTCCCACTCGCTGGGCGATCGCTCTTGTTCTCACGGTTGGCATTCTGGCGGTGTCCACGGCCGCTGTGTTCATTCGCCTAGCCCTCGATGCCGCCGATCAACGCGGGGTGGGCTTTAGCTTAGTCTTAGCAGCCATGCGCATGAGTATTGCCGCGCTGATGCTGGTACCCACGTGGCACAGCTTTCATCCAGGGCAGATCCAGAGGCGATCGCTGATCTACTCCATGGTGGCGGGTATCTGTTTAGCCCTTCACTTTGCCAGTTGGATTACCTCACTGTCCTATACCTCCATTGCTGCCTCAACCACCTTGGTGACCACCAACCCTATCTGGGTAGCGCTGCTGTCTTGGTGGATCTGGCGGGAGCGGCCCACTTGGCTGACATCGTTGGGCATTGGAGTGGCAATCGCTGGCAGTGTGGTAATTGGTCTCAGTGATCTAGGAGTTGCGTCTCCTGGACAGCATCCCCTGCTGGGCAATGCCCTGGCTTTAATCGGATCGTGGGCCGTGAGCGCTTATTTTCTCCTCAGCCGAGAGGCGCAGCGCAACGGTGTTTCCACTCAGCACCATGTAGCCATTACCTATAGTTTGGCAGCCCTGGTGCTCATTCCCATGCCTTGGTTAGCCCATACCTCCTATCTAGGTTATTCCCCCAGGGTCTATATATATATTTCTTTAATGGCGTTATTTCCCCAAGTGATTGGGCATACTAGCCTCAATTGGGCTGTGCGCTGGATTTCCCCTACGCTCGTCACTCTTGTGATCTTGGCAGAACCCGTTGGTGCGGGTCTCTTGGGCTTGGTGATTTTCCAAGAATATCCCGGGCCAATGGTGCTCTTAGGTGCCATGATTCTGTTAAGTGGGGTGGCGATCGCTGCCATTGGGAACCGGGAGCGCCCATCTATGCCATCATCGCCCTAACACCAAGTCTTGACGATAGGGCGATGGAGCGTGGAACAGCTTGGATCCAAACTCGTCGGCTCCGTC
>DATNRH010000996.1 GCA_036703605.1 Candidatus Obscuribacterales bacterium
CGGAGGAGCATAGGCTTTTGTCCGTCAACTGGGGGTGGATCTTCTACAGTGGGGGCAGGGCAAAAGGTTCTAAGACTGTATCGATTCTAGCGACAAACTGTCAATTTTATAGGCTATTGTAATTCTAAAGGAATCAATTCATAATAGAGCTAACTCGAACTGAGTTCGACATCCCACTATTCCGATTGGAGGTCGCTCTTATGATCACCCTGCGTCCATCCCATGAACGGGGTGCTGTCAACATCGGCTGGCTGGATAGCCGCCATAGCTTCTCGTTTGGCAACTACTACGATCCGCAACATATGGGGTTTTCGTCCCTGCGGGTTATCAATGAAGACAAGGTGCAGCCTGACCAAGGTTTTGCCACCCATGGCCACCGAGACATGGAAATTGTCACCTATGTCTTGTCCGGCGCTTTAGAGCACAAAGACAGTATTGGCAATGGAGCGGTTATGCGTCCTGGCGATGTGCAGCGCATGTCTGCGGGTACCGGCATCCTGCACAGTGAATACAACGCGTCTGCGACGGAGCCAGTGCACCTCTTGCAGATTTGGATCTTGCCTGGACAACTGGGCCTCAAGCCTAGCTATGAGCAGGTATTTTTCTCCGATGAGCAAAAGCAGGGTCGTCTCAAGCTCGTGGGTTCCCAAGATGGCCGGGAAGCTTCCGTCACCATCCATCAAGATGTGAGCCTCTATGCGTCGTTGCTGCACACTGGGCAGCAGGTTACCCATAGCCTAGGGAGCGATCGCAGTGCTTGGGTGCAGGTGGCGCGGGGAGCGGTTGAGGTGAATGGCCAACCTCTCTATGCAGGGGATGCGGCCGCGATCGCCCAAGAGTCTACGATTGAACTGAGAGCGATCGCTGATCAGACCGAATTCTTGCTGTTTGATATGGTGGCTTAGCACAATTACGCTATCAATGCTTAGATGGCAGGGGGGGGGGCAACGTGTCATTAATGCGTTTGCCCCTCATGCCTAGAGAACACTGCTGATATTTGCTTGAGAGGAAAACACAATGACTGAACCCAAGATTGTAGACACCAAGCCCGTTGTTTTAGAACTAGAGCCCGGCGACTATTGGTGGTGTAGCTGCGGTCAATCGGCTAACCAACCCTATTGTGATGGTGCGCACAAGGGCACGGGCTTAGCTCCTGTTAAGGTCACGATTGAGGAAACGAAGCAAGTTGCTTTCTGCCAATGTAAGCACACTAAATCTGCGCCCTTCTGTGATGGTTCTCATTCGAGCCTATAGCCGTTGCATGGTGGGGTTGGGACGTCGGTCTATGTCCATGACAGACCAGACGTTCCTTCCACGACCTGCTGCACCCTGACCTTGCTGCCCACGACGATAAAGCTCAATGTTCGGCATGTTCCATGGGGGCGAGCCGCCATCTGTCTCTTCCCCATTGCCGGAATGAGCCATGCCTGAATCCCAAGACCTATCCCCCTTACGTTTGGAGAAACTGTATGACTGGATCTACAAAAATACTAGCTTTTGCGGGCAGTACGCGCAAAGGATCGTTTAACCAACAGCTCGTCAAAATTGCTGCTGCTGGCGCTGAAAAGGCGGGGGCCGAGGTCACGGTGATTGATTTCAAAGACTACCCTATGCCGCTTTATGATCAGGATCTGGAAGCCGAGCAGGGTTTACCCGCTTCGGTGCTTGCCTTTAAAGATCTGCTGAAGTCTCACCAAGGTTTCCTCATTGCCTGCCCAGAATACAACAGTTCGATTACGCCCCTCCTAAAAAATGCTATTGACTGGGCGTCTCGCTCTGAACCTGGTGAACCACCCCTGGCCTTGACCTGCTTTAAAGGAAAAGTGGCCGCGATTATGGCCACGTCTCCAGGTGGCTTGGGTGGTTTGCGCGGTCTTGTGCATGTCCGCTCTATTCTAGAAAATATAGGCGTTATTGTAATTCCTGAGCAAAAAGCGCTGCCAGGTTCCTATCAAGCCTTTAACGATCAGGGACAGTTGAGTGATGAGAAGCAGCAAGAAGGCGTCATGGCGATTGGTCAGCGTTTGACAGAAGTAGCCACAAAACTCAACGCCTAACCAAGGGCGATCGCTCCCGTGTGGAATAATGATATCCACACATGGAGCTGGTTGATTTAGATATCTCAGTAGCGATCGCACCCTTGCACAGTAACAGCCGACGCGATCGCTACGGGCATCCAAGAGATTCGCGAGTATCGACGCCAGTGACGGGGTTCACACCGCTGGCCGTTTCACAGAGACGCAGAACCTGCTCCCGATCCAGCATGGCGTAGCTGAAATCCGCCCCATTGACCAAGGCCCCTCTAAAGTTCGACTTCAGCAACATCGCTGAGGTTAAGACAGCATCTGTGAAATCAGCTCCGGCTAAATTACTCAAGTAGGCAATGCTATCGCTGAGGTCAGCGCTGTGAAAGCGAGCATTCTTCAGAACTGAACCAT
>DATNRH010000997.1 GCA_036703605.1 Candidatus Obscuribacterales bacterium
GTACGTACTGTAAGTACGAGTACCCATCAACAATCAACACAGTGATCGATTATATTAGACTAAAGATCTCTCGCCATGTCAAAGAAAGAATTTGAAGAAACTCCTCTTCTATCAGTAGCTAATTGAGAAATGCTGTGATGAACAACGTTGTGTCGTCGCTGCCTACATCAGATGAGTGGAGCGACTTGGGTCCGTTTCTCACGAAATGCCGATCAATTGTGTGATGGTATCCATTTGAAGCTTTCGAGAATGCGACGTATTCTATTCGGCTGTACTCTAATTGGCGACTACATGACTAGACTACGGCATCAAGTAAATGATGTGATGGCTATATGCAGGGTGCTCTACCCAGATCGAGTCGACGAACGTATCAAACAAGGGCGAACCCTTAGTTATAATATATTTCTAGCAGAGTAGGGTGGGTTGTATGAGTTACTGAGTGAAGAAAGGAGGCTGGATCATGTAGCTACCGAGCGATCTCCCCCGGCGCCGCCGCCGCTGCTGGACTGCAGTTGTCCTTGCGAAGGCTGTTGTGGTGGTTGTGGCTGTTGCGCTTGTAGATGTGGTGAATGAGGATGCTGCTGCTGATGCTGCTGTGAAGGATCATGATGATGATGCTGTTGATGCGGCTGCTGATGGAAGATTCCGTTCGGCTGCGCGTATCCAGGATGACCTTGAGGAGTCGGGGGCAGTTGTTGCTGTAGCCCCCCTGGGTGTTCTTGCTCAAAAGATCCTTGTCTCACGGGCTCCTGATAGGTTGCAGTTCTCGGAAGAATCATCCGTTGACTCATCAGATATTGAGCCAGGTTTACACTTTGCGCGGTTGGTCCTCGAACGGTAACAATGCGATTTCTTGTCCCGGGGAGGTACTCTCCTCTTTGACTTATTCGTATCCTTGCCCCAGATTGTGACTGAAGTTCATTCAGAGTTCTCCCCCCGCGGCCCAGGATAGAACCAATCATATTGTCAGGCACAAAAATTTGGGTGGTGAAACCCGCTTGTGGCGGACTTCCTTGAGGCATCTGAGGATTAGGAAATAAAGGGTACTCTGGTTGATGCGCTGGCGGTGCATGCTGCGGCGATGACGAGAGATGCATCGACTCCAGCTGCAAAGCAACAAGGTCCGGTGCCGAGACACTGTTATGAACCGATGCTGAAGGCGACGGACTTTCCATCGGATGATTCAGGTACATGGACGGACCAGCGCTCTGAGGCATTCTCGGTTGTCCCTGGGGTCGCAGAGGCGAGTATGATGGTGCAGGACCACCAAATACTGGACTCCCTATGTGAGGGCCGACCGAACCCGACCTCGGCTCCAGCGGCACAGGTGTAGGTCGATGTGCCAGGAAAGCCCCT
>DATNRH010000998.1 GCA_036703605.1 Candidatus Obscuribacterales bacterium
TCCGATACCATCTGCTGCGGGATATTGTGGATCAGATGATCTCGTGCTGCGAAGGCATGAGATATTAGGCGGAGCAAGATGGGGTCAACCTCGCAAGTCGCCGAACCCCGATCGGGAGCGATCGCGAGTTTCCGTTCGATACCCCTCGATACCAGCTTGGCATCGATGCTGAACCTGTGCCGTTCTTCATGGTCATTGAGGAGCAGGTCTATAGCGAGGGTGTCAGCCGTTACCTGCACTTTCACATCAAGCTCCAGCAGCAACTTTCGTTTGTCGGCAATGCTCATTGATGGGAGGTCGGCCAGCAGCTGATCGTTTTGACCAATCAGTCCTGCCAAAGTTTCTGCATCTTTGCCATCGGCCAAGGGAAGCGAAGCAAGTTCTTTGGCAATCGCATTCATCACGATCCGTTCGATCTCACCGCACGGCATCCTCCAGACCGTGTTCTTCTTTTCGCCTGGCTCCAGGCGGGTTGCATAATAGCGGTAGAGCCTTTCTCCCTTTCTAGCCTGAGAAGGAGACATTGGCCTGCCTTCGGGGTCAGAGATTAGACCAGTCAACAGACTTGGGTTTTCCGATTTCTTGCCGAGGGCATTGTCCCGGCGATTGGTAGCAAAGATGCTTTGCACTTCATCGAACAGTGCCTGATCGATGATGGGATCATGCTCGCCGTCATAGATGGAATCTTTATGCCGGACCTTTCCTATATAGATCGGGTTATGGAGGAGTTTGGTGAGTGATCCGGCCCGGAACGGAATGTCTCCAACAATCCGTTCCCCTTTGTACAGCCGTGGCTTTGTCCGATAACCATCAGCAGCCAGTTCATCGACCAGCTGAGGTACTGATTTGAGTATCGTGTAGCGCTGGAACATATGCCGGACCGTTTTTGCCTCGGTATCGTTGATAACCAATCGCCGTTCATCCAGATCATATCCAATGGGAACAGGGCCTCCCATCCACATACCTTTCTTCTTGGATGCTGCGATCTTGTCCCTGATCCGCTCGCCGGTAACTTCCCGCTCGAACTGGGCAAACGAAAGCAGGAC
>DATNRH010000999.1 GCA_036703605.1 Candidatus Obscuribacterales bacterium
GGCGTTGGTTGCCAGGGTAGATCTTGGTAGAAAGCCTGTAGCAGAACCCGCCGTTCGATCAACCACTTTTGTACCGGCAGTTGCCAGGTAAGAATCAGCAACATCAGGAGGGCGATCGCTTCCCATCGATTGGGTGTCAGAGCTGCCAGCCATTCCCGCCAGCCCGTGGGCGGAATGCGGAAGAGTTGGGTGTGGGGATAGCGAAACAGGGACGGCACCAAATCAGCGGCGGGATAAGTTAGCGCCTTCTGGATTTTGAGCGCATGGCAAGCATCCTGGAGACATTCCTGCACGTCTTTATGTTGGGCGAGGGCCTGGGCAAAACGCACAATGAACGCTTCGGCAACGCTGTTGTGGATCGGTTCTCGCATGATCACCACTTGACTCAAGCCTAGATCAATCAAGGATTCCGCCAGGTTTAATCCATTGCAGGAGTTAAATAAGGCAAACTGTAGGCCATGCTGCTTGGCGATCGCCAAAGGAGCTTTCATTTCAGCAATCCGCAGATACCCATGGGGCGCAATGCCTAACTCGCCGCCCATGCTAGTTTTTTCATTGCTGTGCCCCGCAAAAAACAGAGCATCCCAGCCCTTGCTATCCATCAAGGCTGTTTGAATCGCCTCTTTAACTTGGGAAACCGATTTACCCGGTTCCCAGCCGATAAACACCACCTCTGCCAAGGTACGCAGGGCAGCGATCGCTGCTTTCTCGCGCTGAAAGTTTAGGCCACGGTCATCCCCCAGGATCATCAAGATCCGAGGACGGCGACGCTTAGGGGCGATCGCTGGCGTGGCAGATTGAATAGTAAAGGGGGCGCGGGCTAGGCGCAGGTGGGCAGCAATGCCGCTGTCTGCTCCTAGTTCCCAGGTTTCCCAGGGTAACCGGGCTAGATCGAGGGGATGGCAGGTGATCAGCAGATCGACGATCGCGTTCTGCTTCTCAGCAGCATGGGCGGCTCTCAATACTTCTTGGCGAATGGTGTGCAGGGCAGGACTATGGAGCCAACGATGCAGTTCGAGCTGTAGCCGCTGTTGAACGTCTGCCAGGTCTGCCTGCCAATCTGTGGCGGTGGAGGTACCCGCTCCCTTGGTAATCAAGCGGCCGCGCAGGGCATCATCAGGCAACGGTTGCTCCGGTTCATCCTGCAGGTCAGCCTTAGATAAGCTGCGGTAGAAGTTCAGATAGGCGCGTTGCCAATCCCAATAGAGGCGCATCAGATCCGGCGGCATCGGCTGTTGGGCATGGAGGCGTTGCCCGACCCCCCAGGTGAGCTGAAAGGTACAGGTAGCATCCACCTGCTGAACGGTGAGTTGGAAAAGGAGGGGGAAATCACGCATGGGGCTGAGTTAGTTCACGGCATGAACGCGATGGGAGGTAAGGAAAGATGAATACCGCTGGGCGATCGCACGCTAATCAAAAATTGCTCCTGCTGCACGCCGGCCACCTGGGCATAGAGGAAGGTGCTGCTAGCATCCTGCAGGGTGGTTTCGGTGAGCAGGCTTTGGTCATCATGGATTTGCAGGCAGGTGTCCAAGGGCATGAGGGAATCGGGCTGAGGACTGAGAATCACCAATAGGTTCCAGTCTGAGTCGTTACTGACGGTGGGTAGATCCCAGATGACAATGTAGAGCCGCAGGGAGGCGTCATCAACGCGAAAGTCGTAGGCGGCGGAACGGGCGGTGGTGGGAATGGTGACGTCGCGATGGCGGGTCAGATCGCTGAGGATGCCGTCTAATTGCTCGATGGGCGATCGCAGGGAGCGCAGGGCGGGACTGTAGGAAAAGGAGGGGAGTAAGATCCAGGCAAGATCCTGGGCTACCTGATCCAGTTGGTCGCGGAACCACTGGGCGGCATTGATGGCAGGACGGGCGCGGGCGGCAGTTAGGTCTGGAGCAGCAGCCAGAGGCGCGGCCGCAGGGGCGATCGCTCCCAGGGTGCCAAAGTCAGTTTGCAGCAGCAAGCGATCGGGGTCTAGGTCAAACCAATTTACAGGCAAGCTGTAGATATCGTGGACGTTCGGCTCTAGTCCTGCCGTTTGAATAGCCTGCATCAGGGCAGCTCGGGGTAGAAAGCCGCGCACCTGCACCTGGTCAAGCTCCTCCAAAACCTCGACCAGGATATACAGCGATGCGGACGTCGTTTCTACCCAAGGTCTGGGTAGCTCCACCGTGCCATCCTCTAAGCAAGCGATCGCCACCAGTTGAGCGATCGCCTCTCCTATCTGTAGAGTAGGTGGATACGACGGCAGGGTTGCCGGATCCCAGGCTGGGAGGGCTAAGCGAGGCGATCGCCTTTGCAGCCATTCTCTGACGCCGATCCAAGCGAGTAAATGTAGGTAGGTGCCCCAATCATCCGAGGGGTTTACGGCTTGGCTGTGGGTGGCAGACCAAGCGATCGCTTCATCACTAAGGGCGATCGCGTCGGGCTGCAGAAACCGTTCGCCTAATCGGTCATCATAGTTCAGGGTAAGGTATGTCATACAGGGGCGCTCCGATGGGTAAGATAATGGCAAAGACGTTGGCTCAGCAGACTGCGAGAGGTTCCATAGGCATTAAACGATTCGCTCTCTGCTTCGCCGATGATTCGCTCCAGTTCTGTATCTAGAGCCACTTCTAGGACATGGTCTAAGGTCTGATCCATGGTCGATACCTCTACATAGTCCTGAGCCAATTGGCCTATGCGGTGGCGTAGGCGATGCTGGAGTTCTCGACGAATATCCGCCCGTAGGGCTTTGAGGTTGAGTAGCCGGGTGACTTGATATTGGGCGGTTAGACCCAGGTGGGGAGCGATCGCCCCCATGGATTCTTTGCGACAAACAGAGCGGTGCAGCCCCTCCAGAAATTCCGCTGCTTTCGGCGGTTTACAACGCTGGTTGAAGGAGGTTACTCGATGGGTAAGCGTGAGGGCGATCGCCGCATCCATGGCTTCCACCAAAGCCTGACGGTAGTCTTGGAGAAACTGCTGCTGATCGGATTGGGCAGCAGCATCCCCAGGGCTTTGGGCCGTTTCTGCGAGCTGGTAGTAGTCAGGATTATCGAGGGACAGGGTGGGAGGATGGCGCGATCGCCGCATTAGTTGGGCCCAGGCCATCAACTGGGTAAGAATCCCATCCGCCGTGATCTGCT
>DATNRH010001000.1 GCA_036703605.1 Candidatus Obscuribacterales bacterium
AAAGCAACGGAATTCTCTGACAGAAGCCGCTTAATCCCAAACAACTACGGGTGACGTTGACTTGCAGCGACTTCTCTCCTATTTCCGATAAAGTTTAATGTTTAACCCGCTCGCTACAATATCGCTTCTGGTTGGGAGGAGCGATCGCGGATGCTGACTTATTCATAGGTTGTCCTGGGTGGTTCGGATGCCTTTTGCCATGTTGGAAGCTGTTAGTATGAGTCTAAGTATTTTGCCTGTGGAGCTATGAGCGGTATGGTGCGCAATCACATCAAGAATGCGATACAACGCTTGTTCCCGACATTGATGAAAGTGGATGAGGCGATCGCCCCTGGAAAAAAGTAGCTGCTCCTGGCATCGAGACATCGGAACTAGGAGCATCGTCATCACTAGGCTTAAAACCCGGCGCGCCCTTCCCTGGGGTGCGGTTGCCGGAGAACTTTGTGCCGCGGCCCAGGGCGTTGGCGGCGGTGAAGGAGAAGCTGCTGGCGGATTGTGGACAAACCCTGGTGGTGAGCGCTATTTCGGGTCTGGGGGGATTGGGCAAATCGGTGCTGGCAACGGCGATCGCGCTGGATCCCCAGGTGCAGGGGCGGTTCTCGGATGGAGTTTTGTGGGTGACGCTGGGCCAGAACCCTAACTTGGCAAGTCTGTTGGGGGATTGGGTGCGGACGTTGGACAAGTCGCGGGATAGCTATTCGGTGACGACACTGGAGCTAGCGCGAGACTATCTGCACAATTTGCTGATCGAGCGGCGAATGTTGCTGGTGGTGGATGATGTGTGGAATGCGGCTCATGCGGAGTGGTTTCGGGTCGGGGGATCAGGATGTCGGGTGTTGGTAACAACGCGGGAGGCGCGGCTGGCGGGGGCGGAGTATCACGAACTGGATTTGATGACGGAAGCGGAGGCGATTTCCCTGGTGCAGCAAAAACTGGGGGAGGCTTGGCGAGAGGAAGATGAGGCAGAGTTTAGGGGGTTTGCCAAGTCTTTGAGCTACTTGCCGCTGGCGTTGGACTTGGCGGCGAACCAGGTGCAGGATGGCTTGACCTGGGCGGAGCTACGCCAGGAGATTGAGGAAGAACGGCGGGCGGTGGCGGTGGCGTTGCTGGACTCCACGGAGGCATGGGAGGCGCTGGATCAGGAGAAACAGCGCAAGTATAGTTTGCGGGCTTGTTTTA
>DATNRH010001001.1 GCA_036703605.1 Candidatus Obscuribacterales bacterium
TGAGCGGTGATCGACACGGCTACGGTGCCATGCAATACTTAATCTCGCGTAGGAGTAGTTCCTATCTAAGACTATTGGTAGCACTTGGGGGAGCTGTGCAATCTTCCAAATGTTTTCAAAATAATAGGTGGGTATGTCATAGAAGTAGCACTGCCTACGAATCCTTCATGCAATGGCACGTTTCGCCTGAATGTCGGTACAACAGCTTTCATTAGTCCTTTGATGACGCTTTTTGTTTTGCTCTAAACGTACATTTTTTAGTTTAAATGGAGTCGTAGTATTCACGCTCACATAGTACAAACATGATGATGACCATATGGGCTCAATATGGCGGACAAATGAAATGGCTCTGTCTTATTGGATTTTCGGGTGGGTTGCCCTTGCTTCCTTTTGTTACCCATCCTGGTGTCGAACGCGTCGTAGTAGCTTGGCAATAATGTGAAACACTCCCGTTTCGGGCGGAGCTTCGGCACTCTGTGCGACGGCAGTGGCGGAGGCCGGAGAAGCATCGGGTTCCACTGAGGGCACGAACGAAGGCTCCGACGAGGGATTGACTGTACGTGTGGGAGTGGTCGAGGGAACCTGCGTGGTCGTGGGGGCAATAGATTGTGTGGGCAGAGCCGACGGCATTGGAGACGTAGTCGGTTCCAGACTTAACGTTGGTGATGGGCTCGGCGCCAAAGATCCCGTCGGAGTCGGAGATGGCGCATTACTGGGGCCCGGGGAAACGGTTGGAACGGCACTGCCGGTAGGGGACTGCGTCGGTACCACTGTCGGGGCCCCCGAATTAGTGGGTGCACTAGTCGTGGGAACTGCGCTCGGGGAAATGGAGGTCGTAGGAACGATGGATTGGGTTGGAGACGCCGACTCGATAGTGGGGCCTTGGCTCCCCGTCGGAGGTTGTGAGATTTCAGTGGGTCGCTCACTGACTGTGGGCGATGTACTGACTGTGGGAGACGTCGAAGGTCCTTGCGCTGGAGTTGGCTGGTTGGTTGGAACACTGGAGGGTTGAGGGCTACTGGTTGGTACCATAGTCGGAAATATCGAAGCAGTTGGCTCATTGGATGATGAGGTTGGTGCTAGGGAGACCGCTGTTGGTGCAACACTCATTGTTGGAACTTGGGAAGGAGACTTAGAAGCGGTGGGGTTTGTGCTCGTGGTGGGAGACGCGGAAGGAACTTCCGAGGTGGCCCCACCCGTGGGCTGGTTGGTTGGTACAGTCGAAGGCTGAGGACTGCTGCTTGGTATGGCAGTTGGGGACACGGAAGTCGTTGGTTCCACGGAAACAACTGTCGGTGCAATACTGAATGTTGGGGATTGAGAAGGCGACTTGGAAGCCGTTGGTTCTTCGGACCCACCAGATGGTGATAGACTAGTAGTCGGGTTGAGGGTAGGTGTCTGACTCGGAGCTTCCGACCCACGAGTTGGGGACACACTAGTAGTTGGGCTGGCACTGCGGGTAGGTGCAGCTGATTGACCAGTTGGCGACAGACTAACAGTTGGGTTGGCGCTGAGTGTAGGGCTCTGGCTGGGTACATCTGATTGACCAGTAGGCGTCAAGCTCAAAGTCGGACTAATACTGGTGGTGGGATTCTGGCTGGGTGCATCTGATTGACCAGTAGGTGCCAAGCTCAAGGTCGGACTACTACTGATGGTGGGATTCTGACTTGGTGAAACTGATTGACCTGTAGGAGGCAAGCTTAAGGTTGGCCGCTGAGTTGGT
>DATNRH010001002.1 GCA_036703605.1 Candidatus Obscuribacterales bacterium
ACCGAGAGACTGGGTGATCGTGCCCTGGTGCTCCCATAGCCACGGCACATTCATGATGGACGCCTCTAGAAACGTCCCACCAATGGTTAAAATTAGCCCAATTAAGGCCCAGAGTAGCTCAGTTGGCGCAGACACATTCAACTTCAACATCAAAGAAAGTCACGTTAGCGGTTAGCCATCTTGGTCTGTTAACCCCGATTGCCGGTATGGGTTATTGACCTCATATCCAGGTCGGCAAACTTCTGCTTATCATGACATTTGTCTAGCAAAAACCGATTCATCATGTCAGAGATGTGACATTCGCATGTGGCATGTGGCATTTGCCTTTAACGTTCGCGATCGCACAGGGCCACGAGCTACAGGATCACAGGTGCGATCGCTCCTAGGACAACAAGGGGCGGGCTAGGAAGAAGCTAGCAATGGATTTAGCATCAACTAACTGACCCTCGAAGATAGCCTGCTCCACCTCTGCCACCGTCATATGTACCACATCGATGTCTTCATCGAGATCCTGAGCCAGGGGTACCTCCAGCTTTTCTAGATCTTGGGCTAGAAAGGCATAAATTTTCTCATCAGAATAGCCAGGCGCAAGGAGAAATGTCCCTAGGGTTTGCCAGCGCTGGGCGCGATAGCCCACCTCTTCCTGAATTTCACGCTGGATGGTGGTAGCCGGATCCTCATGGGGTTCGACTGTCCCAGCCGGAAACTCTAGCAATCGCCCGCAGGCGGCAAAGCGATATTGTTTGGTTAGCACCAGTTGCCCGTCTGGGGTCACCGGAATCGCTAATGCCCCACCTGGATGGCGGATGCATTCACCATCGATTTCAGCGCGATTGGGGAGGCGGAGGCGAGCAACTTCAAAGGCAAATTTGCGGCCTTGGTACAGCAGCTTTTGTTTTAACAGTTGGGGTGGTTCTTGACCATTGATCATGGGTCAGGCTCGAACGTCTCAAGGGTAAACAGAATTGATGTCCAGAGTGCCACTATATCAAAACACAGCCTATGCTAATGAGCAGAGGCATATAAGGGTTTAATCACAGCGTCTATGCAGAGTTTTACCGCACTATTGCCCGACTCGATGCTCTCTGTGGCGGGGCTGAATGCTCATATCCAGTCTGTTGTGGAAGCAGATCCACAGTTGCAGCAGGTGTGGGTGATGGGGGAGGTGTCGAGTGCTAACCGCTACCGCAGTGGATTATTTTTCACGCTCCATGACCCAGATGCCCTAGCGTCGGTACATTGCGTGGTGTGGAATCATCAGCTATCGCGGTTGACGACGGTGCCGAATCCTGGCGCGCAGTTGATTGTGCTAGGGCAGGTGCGGGTCTACCCTCGGCGGGGACAGTATCAACTGATTGTGACCCAAACTATTCCTGCTGGGGCAGGTTTGCGGGCTATTCGCTATCAGCAATTGCGCGATCGCCTCCAGGTAGAAGGGTTGTTTGATGATCAGCAAAAGCGATCGCTGCCTGCCCATCCCCGAATCGTGGCGGTGGTCACCTCACCGCAGGCTGCCGCTTGGGGCGATGTTCAGCGCACCCTGCGTTCCCGCTACCCAGGTCTGCATGTGCTGTTTTCTCCGGCCCTTGTCCAAGGCGATCAAGCACCCGATAGCATTGTGGCGGCCATCGAACGGGTGGTGCAGGATGGCCGGGCTGAGGTGCTGATTCTGTCTCGGGGCGGTGGGGCAGTGGAAGATATGGTTTGTTTTGATGATGAGCGGGTGGTGCGAGCGATCGCCGCCTGTCCCATTCCCATCGTGTCGGGTATTGGCCACCAGCGAGATGAATCCTTATCAGACCTAGCGGCCGATGTTTGTGCCCATACGCCCACGGCGGCAGCAGAATTGGCGGTGCCCGACCTCCAAGCGCTCTTGACCCAGCATCACGAGCGAGTCTTGTCCCTGAAGCAAGCGATCCATAGTTACCTCGATCGGGTCGATAGCCGTCTGCAGCGATCGCGATCGCGCCTCCAACAGGTTCGTCTCGATCGTCGTCTGCGGCAAGAAACCCAAGTCGTGCAATGGTTACAACAACAGCTCATTCAGTCTGTCCGTCGCCAACTCACCACTCAGCAGCAGCGCTGCTACACCCTGAAACAAGCGCTGATCTCCATTGATCCCACCGCCGTCCTCCAGCGAGGGTATGCGGTGGTGCGCGATGAACAGGGACAGATTGTGCGTTCGGTACAGGGATTGCCCGCTGGACATCCCCTGAGAATTACCTTCGTGGATGGAACCATTCAGGTTCAGGTCACGGCTGTTGAGGCCATTCCGCCGCCTACGTCCTAATCTTGGAGTTTTATGATTGATTTCCCTGATGGGACAGTTCCACCGAATCACAACCAGCCTTTGCCCGATGATTGGCATTATGAAACGACCGTGGCAGAGGTTGAACATATTATTGAGCAGATTGAAATGGGGGAACTGGAGCTGGCAGATGTGTTTGAACAATTTGCTACCGCTGTTCAATACCTGCAGCAATGCGAGGCATTTTTGTCGGAGCATCAGCAGCATATGGATTTACTGATTGAAACCCTGGCGGAGGAAGACTGAGGCTGGGTCACGAGCTGGTTGACTGACAAATCTCTTGGCATAGGCTGAGTTGAGCACTGTGAAACCCAGCACTAGCTTAGACTCCGTTGGGTTACGCTAACGCTAACCCAGCCTACGAAAGAATCAGACTTGTAGGAGTTGTGTCGATGAATCAGGGTCATGAGAGTCTGCATTGCCAACCGAGATGAACACCATCACCTAGGGGCGATCGCTCCTGTCACGCAAGTTCGACGTGATTTCGCCAGCGATCGAAAGCCTCTTCTCAGAGCCCCAACACAACGCTACCGACGGAAGTGGAAGCGATAGCCTGTGTAGCGATCGCTCTCATACTGCACCACGAGCCACGTTTGCGGATCAAATTCTAAAGGATAGGCATCTTCCCTAGTGACCGGCTCGGTACCTTCTAGGGCGGCAAGCTGGCAGTAGGGGCTTTGCAAAACAGCTTGGAGTTCCTGCCGTGACTGACCGTCTGGGATGTCCAACAATTGCGCAAGTTGACGGCGCGAGAGGGTGCGATCGCCGTTGGTTTCTCCCTGGCAGCGATCGCTCTGGTCGTTTCTAGCCAAGGAACTAAGGGGATTTAGACCGGTGACTAATCCAATCAGCACCAGGATCATGCTGCATAGGATTGTGAATTGAATGGTGCGAGGGGAGATCGGTCGTTCTGCCATAATCTGTCAACTCCTTAACGTGAAGAACCTCAATTTATAGGTCATCAACGGGTCTAGATGCGTGCGCCTAGGAGCAACCCGATCAAAATCAGGGTAAGCCGGTAGGCGGTGACAAATCCCGTTTGGGGGGCAAGGGTGACTCGGTAAACCGCGATCGCAGCTGGAGCCACCATTAGCATCAACCACAGGGGCTGCAGCGATGGCCAGGTCAATCGGGCGGCATCAAGGATGACGCGGGCGATCGTGGCCCCTACGACCCAAAGGGCCGCTCCCTGAAGATCCACAACCGGGAACTGGGGCGTGGTGGTACGGAAACGGCGGCGGCGCTGCTGTTGATGCAATCCCATCAGCCCGGCTTGGAGCGATCGCCCCACCCTGACAAACCCTGCCCAGATCTGTCGTCCAAGATGATGGGCGAGTAGAGCGGGCTGAGCGGTGAACGGATCGGTGCGGGATGATGAACGGGATGCAGGTTGTGATGCCGGACGGGATGATGGCCATGGATCGGGCGGCAGCGATCGCTCTGGAGCAGCCTGCGCGGCCGTGTCACGATTTTGGAGAAACTCAGGACGATCGCGATCGGAGGCTGGCTGGGGCATAGCGGATCGGTAGCGTTCATCCAGCGATCGCGGTGTCAATTGCCATAGCCCATCGCCTCCAGCCATCACCTGGGGAATACCCGCGAGCGTCGGATCCACCGCCAAGGGCACCAGGGGAGGGCGATCGCCCGCTGGCCCTTGATGCCACAACACACTCACCTCCTCGGCCACCGTCCATAGCGTCGCTAGAGCAGCTTCTTGCTCATCCGCTAAGTGGTTAACGTGGCGAATCTGAGTCTCAAACCGTTGCCAGGCCTCTTCTAGTTGGGCCGATCGCCAATCTTGATCTGAAAAGGTAGTGTCCGAGGTGGCTGCCAGTGTGGTTTTGCGGGGCGGGGCGGCGTAGGTGACGGCGGTGAGTCGATCGGGGAGAGGGGCATGGTCGTGCAACGGGGGACGGGGCGATCGAGCCGTGCGGCGGGACGGCGGAAAGGGCTGGTAGTCGTCTGCTCCAGGAGCGATAGAGGTGGGATCCTGGGGCGATCGCTCGTCCTCTGGCGATACTGGAGGGGTTTCAAAATAAAGCTGCACGCGCCGCTGCAGACGGCTTAGCTCGTCGTAAATGGCTTGCTGTTCAGATCGCAGGGAGTCCATGGCAGTCGGGGTAAGAGTCCTGTACCCATTATAGTACACATGTATTAATTCGCAAGACAGGATAGTGCAAATGTATTAATTCGCAAGACAGAAGTTCGGGAGGTCTCTTGGGTCGATTCCCTCACATTGTTGGGGCAACTGGCGGCAAACCCGCCTATGGGGTTACGGTTCCCCCCAACCCAAGCGATCGCCATCACTTCTACACTGAGGACATGGCAGAGCTCCACCGGTCGCGCTTCTCCCCTAGGTGAAGCAGACAGGGTTTCACCGGTTGTCGGTTGAAACAGGAGGCTGCTAGAGCTTCAAAGGCTCGTTCGTTCGTCCATCGTCTGACTAAGACTATCCACCTAGGCTTAGAGAGCGTCAGATACTCTGGGCGAGAAACCGTGAACCGTCCACTGTGGTTCGGTAACCACGCCTTCATGGGGAGGCGGTCGGACAAGCAATATAGAAGCAAGTCAAAACATCGAAACAGGACGTCGATGATGCAAATTGGTTAACAAAAACTGCTCAATGCATGGAAATGCCTGATCTCAGAGACGGGGCTATATGAATTCGTCTGATATTCAGTGCATCGCTAGTCGTCTGACATGCTGGATGAATCCCCAGCCTCACTCGCTGAGATAGGATTCTTCGCCGACATGCAATGGGTCTAGCACTACCCATTCCCTAGAGTTCGGTTCCCGTGCAGACAGAGCGATCGCTCAAGTCTAGTTCAGGTACGGCAGTATTCCTATATAGAGATGGTGTGAAACGACCCGCAAGCTTTGAGATGATGAGCAGTCGTGGGCGTCTTCCAGGGAGTTCGGTGATCCCGAATCCCAATCCCGGCGTCTTCTGGGGGCCATGTATGCCCTCGTCGCCTAACCAATTTGACACATTCGTCAGTGACCCCAGTCGTAACCCGGAGTAACGCAAACTATGGCAAAAGTTGTTGGAATTGACCTTGGAACAACAAACTCCTGTGTCGCGGTCATGGAAGGTGGGAAACCAACCGTCATCGCCAACGCAGAAGGATTTCGGACAACTCCATCGGTCGTCGCCTACGCCAAGAATGGCGATCGCCTTGTGGGGCAAATTGCAAAACGTCAAGCGGTGATGAACCCAGAGAACACCTTCTACTCGGTGAAGCGGTTCATTGGTAGGCGCTTTGATGAAGTCACCCACGAAACCACCGAAGTGTCCTACCAGGTGCTGAACGTCAACGGCAACGTGAAAATTGACTGTTCATCAGTCGGTAAGCAGTTTGCGCCGGAAGAAATTTCTGCTCAGGTTCTGCGGAAGCTGATTGATGATGCCAGCAAGTATTTAGGTGAAACAGTCACCCAAGCCGTGATTACCGTTCCGGCTTACTTCAACGACTCCCAGCGGCAAGCCACCAAGGACGCGGGCAAGATTGCCGGCGTGGAGGTGCTGCGGATTATCAACGAGCCAACTGCCGCTTCTCTGTCCTACGGTCTCGATCGCAAGAGCAATGAAACCGTACTAGTGTTTGACTTGGGTGGTGGTACCTTTGACGTCTCCATCCTAGAAGTGGGTGATGGTGTATTTGAAGTTCTAGCCACCTCTGGAGACACCCACTTGGGTGGGGATGACTTCGACAAAAAAATTGTGGACTTCTTGGCTGGAGAATTCCAAAAAGTTGAAGGCATTGACCTACGGAAGGACAAGCAAGCCCTGCAGCGCCTCACCGAAGCCGCTGAAAAGGCCAAGATTGAGCTTTCGAGCGTCACCCAGGCTGAAATCAACCTGCCCTTCATCACCGCTACCCAGGATGGGCCGAAGCACCTAGATACCACCCTGACTCGCGCCAAGTTTGAAGAACTGTGCTCCGACTTGATCGATCGCTGTCGCGTGCCGGTGGAAAACGCCATGCGTGATGCCAAGCTCGACAAGTCTGCCATTGATGAAGTGGTCATGGTGGGTGGTTCCACGCGGATTCCCGCGGTGCAGGCACTGGTGAAGCGGATTTTGGACAAAGATCCCAACCAAACCGTGAACCCGGATGAAGTGGTGGCAGTGGGCGCGGCAATTCAAGCCGGTGTCCTTGCTGGTGAAGTGAAAGACATCTTGCTTCTTGACGTGACGCCGCTTTCCCTGGGTGTAGAAACCCTGGGCGGTGTGATGACCAAGATTATTCCTCGCAACACCACCATTCCCACCAAGAAGTCTGAGGTGTTCTCCACAGCTGCCGATGGACAAACCAATGTGGAAATCCACGTTCTCCAAGGGGAACGGGAAATGTCCAACGACAACAAGAGCTTGGGAACCTTCCGCCTAGATGGCATCCCTCCTGCCTCTCGCGGTGTTCCTCAGATTGAGGTGACCTTCGATATTGATGCCAACGGTATCCTGAATGTGCGCGCTAAGGATAAGGGCACGGGCAAGGAACAATCCATCAGCATCACCGGTGCCTCCACTCTGCCAGACAACGAAGTTGATCGGATGGTGCGGGAAGCGGAAGCCAATGCAGAAACCGATCGCGAACGGCGGGAGCGCATCGATCTCAAGAACCAAGCCGATTCCTTGGCCTACCAAACCGAGAAGCAACTCGGCGAACTAGGCGACAAAGTGCCGGCGGCCGACAAAGAGAAAATCGATGGTTTGGTGAAGTCCCTGCGGGAGGCGATCGCCAGCGACGACTACGAAAAGATGAAAACCCTGACCACAGAACTGCAAGAAGCGTTCTACAGCGTCAGCAACAACCTCTATCAGCAAGCGAGCGGTGAGGGCCCGATGCCTGGAGGCGAAGGCGGCCCCACACCTCCCAGCGACGGTGATGACGACGATGTGATTGACGCTGATTTCACCGAAACTGACAAGTAGGGGTTCCACCGATCGCTGACGAGATCGGCATGAGACATTCACGTCGAACATGTTAACCAGGGGGCGATCGCTCCCTGGTTTTTCTTTCATAGTTCAGGCAGGGTTCAGGACGCTATGACTCAGGACGGTGACGTCACCGGAGGCTGCGAGGAAGGTTCTGGAGAAGACTCCTGGAGCGGTGGACGCAGAGCTAGATACAGAGCTGGCCCCACTAGGGGCGTGAGGGCCACAGCCCAAAACATCCAGCGGGCGGTGAGACCCCGTCGGGCCATATCATCCCCTAGTAGAGCCGGAAACAGCAGACAGAGCAGACAAAAATCTAGGCTCATCACATGGATAAACCGACTGGTTTGCCATTGCCGGACAAAATCACCCCAGTCTCCCATCAAGCAGCCGTAGCCTAGGAGAACGACCACTCCGAGGGCGATCGCTACCCCAGTCCAGCGCGAGTCCACCACAGCCAGCAGCTTAGATTTTGTCCCGGAAAAAATGGGATTGGGTCGGCGCAACCCCATATAGGGCAAGAGGGCAAAAGCCCCTACGGCAAACGAGCCGAGAACAAAGGGCCAGGCTGGACATCGTTGCCCTGATCCATCGATCAGCAAGACACTAGCGTAGATCATCGGCCATAGACCCATGATGTTAAACAGCGCCACAATCAACGGGTTAATACCCTGCCATTGGCCCGAGGCTAAGGATTGAATGAGCGTGACAGTATCGGCTTGATCAGGCGGAGAAAATCCAAAGGCATAGATCACAAAGCCCAGCCACAGTCCCCAAGCTATCCAGATTTTCACAATGGAATCATCCTCCTGATAGTCTTCTCTACTATAGAGTTCAATCTAATATGAGGTTCAACCTTTAGCTCTCAACATCTCGCTATGATCACAGCTAGCAGAAACAAGAGCGATCAACCCCAAGTGCCATCTGGTAGCGAAGAAGATTGATCATTCTGAAACTTGGGTTAAGTACGGTGGGGCACGCCGGATCCTCAAGGCTTGGGAAGATTGAGCCTCTGCCTGAGTTAGACCATCCTGCTGAGTTAAGGTCGGTCAGTGAACCCAAAATCTCCACATCTTGAGGTCAGGGAGTGTCAAAGTTTTTTGCCAATACATCAAGCAATCTTAACCGTTGATCGATTTTGCAGAATTTTGGCATAACTTAAGAATATTGAGACATTATTTAGATTCCCATTTAAATCCTGAGCCTTGCTGAAAGACTGGTCGCTCATTTAGAAACCCATTTAGATCCTCAGACATGCTGTCAGGCTGGGTCTAAGCTGAGGCCCTCAGATTACCCCATCTTTGTTGCAAAAGCCCCCCTTATGCCGACTCTGATGCGATTCCCTTTCAACCTAACAATATCTAATCCAACCGAGCGGCTTGACCTGCGCTACCAGTTTGGATTCATGGAGTGATTGCGGTATGGACATTCGTCATCTTCTTGAGCAGTACGAAGGCGGTCAGCGAGATTTTACAGGGCTGGATCTGCGCAATATCGACCTCTCCCGCCAAACTCTCCTAGGGTTGGGATTGGTGGGTACAAACCTAACAGGCGCAAATTTGAGCCGTGCATTTCTCACGCAGTCGGATCTGTCAGAAACATTTCTTAACTGGGCAGATTTGAGCTATGTCAAACTCAGCGAAGGACGGTTAGTTGATGCAGACCTGACCAAGGCGGTATTGGTGGGCGCCTTTTTGGTGAAATCCGATCTCTCGAAAGCCAAGCTCAGCGGCGCAGACCTAAATGGGGCCAATTTGCGCGGAGCCTGCCTGCACCGAGCCAACCTCTGCGGCACAAATCTGCAAGGTGCCAATCTACGCAATGCCGATCTCTCCGGGGCTAACCTGAGCTGGGCCAACCTCAACGGCGCACGCTTGAGCGGGGCCAACCTCACAGGAGCCTTCCTCACCGGTGTCAATCTCGAAAAGGCCTTCCTCAACGGCTTGGATCTAAAGGGTGTTGACCTCACAGGGGTGAATCTCAGCCAAGCCAAGCTGAACGGAGCTGACCTTAGCCAGGCCAATTTGACCCTCAGCAACCTCAGTGAGGCTCAACTTCAGGGCGCTAGCATGACCCAGGCAAACCTCATGGGCGCTGACTTATCCGGAGCCTACCTCAGCCACGCCGAGCTGAGCTGGAGCGATCTCAGCCGGGCCAATTTAGATCGTGCCGATTTGAGCCATGCCCATTTACTTGGCATTAAGCTAGATGAGGCAAGGTTTCAAACGGTGATTTTGACCGAGGCCGCCCGGAAGTATTTTAGTCTGCTGTCGTCGCCAGAGTCCCAGAGCAGTAGACAGGATGCGCCCGCAGCGCCGGTGAATCCACCCTCCCGTCAGTCCGATGATTGGGGAGCGATCGCCCCTAGCTATGCTCCAGCTTCCTATAGAAGCGCTCCAGTTCCCCAACTGGGCAGTCTATCCGCCGCCAGCGATCGACAAATATGGTATTGATGAGTGATTCAGATTCCCAGCCCCTTGAAGCATCGCGCCTAGGCGTGGTTTTGGTGACAGTATCCTCTCAAACCGAGGGGGAAGCGATCGCCCGTTCATTGGTAGAACGCAACCTAGCTGCCTGCGTCAGCCTCATGCCTATTCAATCGATTTATCGCTGGCAAGGCGCTCTTTGCAACGATGCCGAATGGCAATTGGTGATTAAAACCAACTTGGCCCAAGGAGAAGTCTTGGTGCAAGCCATTCAAGCCTTGCATTCCTACGACATGCCAGAAATTATTGCTTTGCCTATTGTGGCGGGTTCCTCTGCCTACCTGTCCTGGGTGGCAGAAACCGTGCCCACGCCGCCATCGTCCTAAAAGACCTGACCTGGCTTAATCTGACCTGGCTTAATCTGACCTGATCTAAGTCGCCTATGACGATGGTCAATCTAGCAGACTTGTGAACCATGACGGTTCTAGCCCCTGTACCTCATGTACTATGCCTGACGACACCTCTACGCCAGTTGCCCCCCTAGTTTCTGCCGCTTGGCTGGCCGAGCATCTTGAGGATCCCCAGGTGGCGATCGCCGATTGCCGCTTTGCCCTGGGGGATCCTAGCTTGGGGCAGCGGCACTACGAAACCGGCCACATTCCCGGCGCGGTGTATTTTGACCTGGATCGCGATCTGTCTGGGCCAGTCGGTGCCCACGGCGGTCGCCATCCCCTGCCAGATCTAGACGCTTTGGCTCAGACCTTGGGCGCTGCGGGCATTCAGTTTGGGTCAGAAGGAGAGGCGACCCTAGTGGTGGTCTATGATGATTCCCGGCTGGCTTTTGCCGCTCGCCTCTGGTGGCTGTTGCGCTACTTAGGCCACGATCGCGTCCGAGTCTTAGATGGGGGACTGTCGGCTTGGACGGCGGCGGGATACGAGCTATCGACAGCCAAGCCCCAGCCAACGCCTGCCCAGTTTGTACCCCAAGTCCAATCCAACTGGCTGGTGACCCGAGACGATGTTCTGGCAGTTCTTAATCAGCCTGGTGCAGTCCTAGTGGATTCTCGGGAGAGCGATCGCTACCGAGGAGAACGGGAGCCCATTGATCCCATTGCAGGGCATATTCCTGGTGCCGTGAACTACCCTTGGCAGGAGGTAACCGATGCCCAGGGGCGAGTGCGATCGCCCTCCGAGCAACGTCAGCGCTGGCAAGCGATCGCCCACCACGATCAACATCTGGTTTACTGTGGGTCTGGGGTCACAGCCTGCGTCAATCTTCTATCCTTGGAGATGGCTGGACTTAAGTCTGGTAAACTCTATGCCGGCAGTTGGAGCGATTGGTGTTCCTATGCGGATGCGCCTGATTTTGCCGTCGCGACTACGGCCTCTCCCTAGTCTGTCCATCTAGGGGTGTTAGAGGCGATCGCAGGATGCTATGGTAATCTCCGTAAACTGAATCAGGACG
>DATNRH010001003.1 GCA_036703605.1 Candidatus Obscuribacterales bacterium
ACGGCATCACCCGGACCACTCTCCAACGCCACGAAACCGACCATGCTGAGCAAACCTTAGGCATCTTTCTCGCTCCTGACAGGAACACCCAACAACAAGTGGAATATTTGAAGGACAAAGCGCGAGCCTTTGCAGGACATATCCGCGCAGGCAGCCTCTCCCGGAACGATGTATGGGTCGCCATGAAGACCACCATTCTAAAAACGATGGAATACCCCATGCGAGCCACAAACATCACACGCGATGACTGGGAAGCCATCTACTCCCCCATCCTTGCGATATGCCTTCCCCGGTCCGGAATCTCCCGCAACTTCCCACGCACCGTCGCTTTCAGCCCCACGGAATTCCAAGGCCTGGGCATCATGCACCCATGGTACCAACAAGAACTGTCCCACATCCAGGCACTCCTGGAGGAGAACGCCAAGCCCCTCTCTGTAGCCAAGACCTTCATGCAAATCTCTGCGGAATCGCTTCGCCTCGAACTCGGCATCGGGGGACCCTTCACCTCCATCGACTACAAAACCGCCTCAGCCATCGCCACCAAAGGATGGTGGACCTCAGTATGGAGAAGCGCACAACAGTTTCATATCGACATCGATGACCCCTACGAACCCATCCGCCTTATCCGGGATAAAGACCAATTCCTCATGCAAGCCTTTCTCAACAACGGATTCCGAGGGAAAACCCTGCACCAGCTCAACGAGTGCCGAATGTATCTACGGGCAATCACCCTGGCAGACATCACCAATGCACCAGGCGACTACCTCCTCCACACAGCCCTCACCGGAAAACGCAGCTCCGTCTGGCACAACTACACCTGGCCTAGAGACCCACCCCACATCACTGGCGGACAATGGACCACTTGGCGCAACGCTCTTCGCACTTGCTTCTCCAACCCCTACGAGACCACCACCAAGCTTCTCCAACCACTGGGCAACATGCTACAGGCCACTCCCGACACATGGCCCTGGTACTACCATGTAACCTCGAAAACTCTTTACGAAACCACCGGCGACACGTGGCGCACCTACCAAGACCCACCACGCCCAACGCGTACAGTTTCCACCCAAGGCACCCGCATGCTTCCCTCCGCCAACAGCGCGCAACTCCCATCCAACTGCCGCCCCGCCACGGCATATCGCACTCCCACTGGCAACGCCTTCTACACCGGAGTCACCCAAGCGGCCCACCTCCATATACCACCCATAGAATCGCAAGACAATAGCCTGGAAAGCCACCGCAACCGAATCAATCCCGCCTCCCAATGGACCATAGCACACTGGGACCTTCCACCGGACCAAGGAACAGCCATTGCCACTGCAATCATCAATGGCACAGCAAAAGCAGTAAGCGATGGCTCCTACAAGTCCGGCCACAGCACCGCCGGATTCATCCTCTTAGGCTCCAACAAGGACCAGGAACTGGAAGGCGTCAACACCACACCAGGCGCCAAACTAGAACAGAGTGCTTATCGAGCCGAACTATCTGGCATAGCAGGAATCGCCTCTGCTCTCTCCTGCCTCTGCAAGAAACACGATA
>DATNRH010001004.1 GCA_036703605.1 Candidatus Obscuribacterales bacterium
CTCTTTAATCTGCTAGGTCCGAACAGATGAGTTCTTCCGACTATTCTATGAGTTCTTTGAACTGGTTGCCAAGCAGTGGCGTGAAGAGGTCAAGATGCAGGAACGCCGCGAGGTAACCCTAGCCCTCTAGCCCTAACCTTCCTCTGCCCGCTGCTCTGTGCCATTTCTGCCACCCTGTTCCTGCTAATAGATAGTACGAGCGCATGATGGCACGCAAGAAGCGCCAAGCGCAAGGTCTTGAAAAGGGTGTCAGCTTGCGAGCGCTATCTGGGCGCGGTTCCACCATCACCGCCCAAGAAGCCTTCAGTGCGGTATGTGCATCCAAAGAGAAGGCAGCTGGCGCGCAAAGAGTAGAGGGAGAACGGCGACAACCGGGTGTGATGGACGAGAGTGAGAAGTTTTGGCTAATCAGTAGAGCCCCAATGTGAAGGCACGGAAGCTGAAAAACCGCTTCAAGAAGAAGAAGGGAGGAACACTGAAGAGGCCCACAGATAAATGAACTAAACCCATTTCCTTCATTCCCAATGCCAATGTGATGTTGCATTAAATCGAATAGACAGAGGGAGAGTTTTATTGGCAAAAAGTGGTGTGCCTGACAGGCACCCTCATAGCAAGTCAGCAACCTGGCCATGCAACGCAATCAAGCTGCTGCGGAAGCGCTCGAGCTGTGCCTTTAGCGTAGCGTTCTCGTCAGTCAGCCGCCTCACAGTCTCTTGCAGGGTTGCAACGTCGCTTGGAAGCTCGTCGCTCACTGTTGCAGCTTCTGCTGCTGCCAGTTAGCCAGGGAAAGGAGGACAGGAGGTCGGGCGTCGGGAGGTTGAAGAGGGCGTAGGACCGAAGCCGAGGGCTGGGAAGAAGGGGAGAAACCTGGTTGTGATGTAGGAGTTTCCGTAGGTGCACTCTTCTTCTTCTCCTTGTTCATTTGGAAGTCCGCGCTATCAAACCGTTGCAAGCGCCTTCTCTGTGGATTAATAAACACCCCTACCGCCTACGGCAAACCCTAGCAACAACAGCAAACCCTAACCCTAAAACCCTACCTGGAAACGTCCCGCAGCGCTAGGGCCTTTGTTGCCGGGCTTGGGCAGCTTCTGGACGGCGACCTTCTCTACTACGGGCTAGGCATTAAGAAGGGTTGAAGTGGTAGTGTCATAGCCTGAGACTGCAGAAACCCAGAGAGGTCACACAAGCTCCAGACACACTTCA
>DATNRH010001005.1 GCA_036703605.1 Candidatus Obscuribacterales bacterium
CGCTTGATTAAGCCAAGGGTATGGCAGTCGTGGTGGATTCAATGGCAGCTTGTTCGAGCATTAAAGATTTTGGCAGAGACGGAACGGATTTTGCAGCCGCAAGATGGACAAATTGAGGCGAAGGGAACAGTTATATCTCTGGGAGCAGAGGCAGCTCATGTTATTCATGCGTTAGTAGGCTTATCTAAGGAGAAACAAGGTTACTACAGTCGACTTTTTGTGGCATCACAAGCAATTTTGCGAAGCGGTGAAGATTATCAATCTGCTCAACTAGGGTTCCAATCATATCTAAAGCAGCACCCAAACTCTGATTTAGCATGGTTTTTCAAAGGAAATGCTCATTCTTATCTAGGTGACTATGAGGCAGCGATAGCATCCTATGATAAGGCTCTAGACATTCAGCCCAGCGATTACGCAACGCTCTACAATAAAGGGATTGCGCTAGATGAGTTAGGATGCCATAAGGATGCGATCGCCGCGTATGATCAAGCCCTTGCTACTAGACCTAACTTATATGAGGCTCTCTACAACAAAGGGAATGCTCTATCTAACCTAGGACACTACGAGGCGGCTGTCATCGCCTATAATCAAGCCCTGGCTACTAAACCCAACTTGCACGAAGCGCTCAGCAACAAAGGATTTGCACTAGGCAACTTAGGATATCATGAGGATGCGATCGCCGCCTATAACCAAGCACTAGATATTAAGCCCGACTACCACGAAGCACTTAACAGCAGAGGGATTGCGCTATCTTACTTAAAACACTATGAAGATGCGATCGCCTCCTTTAACCAAGCCATCCAGGTTCAACCTGATAACCCAGCTCCTTACTACAACAAAGCCTGGTGTTACGGACTTCAGGGTGATGTAGACCAAGTTCTGGCTTGGCTCCAGAAGGCAATTGACCTAGATCCGGAGATGTGTCGAGAGGCAGCGAAAAATGAGCGCGACTTTGATGCCGTTCGGGACGATCCACGGTTTCAGGCACTGCTGACAGACTAGATGATCCCCAACGCGTTGAAAACGTCGGGGATCGACAGGATCGCCCCAAGAGATGCCTAAGCCATCACCTTAATTTGATCATTCTCCACCGTCACCGTCAGAGGGCGCAGCGCTTCCGTGGCCGGGCCCTGTTGAATGCTGCCATCCAGGGCAAAGCGAGACTGATGGCAAGGACAAAGAAACTCACTGCTATCCGCCTGCCATTCCACCGTACAGTCCCGGTGATTACAGTTCGCCGTCAGCGCCAGCACCGCCGTCGCATCAGCCGGATCCCGCACCACAATCACCTTCTTAGGGCTTTCGACCAACAAACTACCCTTGCTATCCAAATCACTCACACTACCCACATCAATCGACTGGGGTTCAGCCGTCGCATCAGCCGTATCATTCGAGCCAGAAGGACTACAGGCAGCGATCGCAATTGGCAAGAAAGTAGCCAAACCGCCCACGCCAGCCCAGGATAAAAAGTCGCGTCGATTCATATAATTCTCATCCAGAAGGAATCTACGCCCTACTTTAGCGCAGGCCCCTAGGGAGTTGCCTAGGGCAGTTGTTCAACCCTCGTCCCCAAACCAGCTATCATAGCGGTTGTGATAGCGGCTAAAGAGTAGCGTCTGAAACTATGGGCAGACAACGATCCCTTCTGGGGATAATTTTAATTCTGGCGATCGCAGCAGCCGTGGTGATTGTACAAGTCCCGGTGCGACTGGGGCTAGACTTGCAAGGCGGTTCGCAGTTGACCCTGCGATTGCAAACGACTGATGAAGTACCGGAAATTACGCCTGAGAAGCTGGAGGCCGTGCGCGATGTCGTCAGCCGCCGGGTGAATGAACTCGGGGTGTCGGAATCGGTGGTGCAAACTGCCGGTGAGGGGCAGCTCTTGGTGCAGTTGCCAGGGGTGAGCGATCCGGAAGAAGCAGAACGAGTTTTGCAGGGCACGGCCCAGCTCGATTTCCGCGGCCAAAAGCCCAATACCACCGCCCAAACCCTCAGTCGGTTTTTGCTGGAGCGGGAGCAGTTGCAAACGGAGCTAGACCTGCTGCAGGTGGATGCGGCAGCCAATGCAGAAGCCATTGAGGATGCTAGAACAGCCCTCGCCAATAATCAAGAAGCGATCGCCACCCTGTTTGATCGAACGGGTCTAACGGGCGATCGCTTGCAGGATGCCTACGCGGCTCCCATTGCTGGCGACTCCTGGGAAGTGGTGCTGGTGTTCAACACCGAAGGCGGCAACCAGTTTGCTGAGCTTACTGCTGGCGTTGCCGGAACAGGCCGCACCCTAGGCATTTTCCTCGATGATGAATTGATCAGCGCCCCCCAAGTGAACGCCCGCTATGCCGAAGGCGGCATCACCGGCGGGCGGGCCAGCATTTCCGGCGGCTTCAACGCCCAGCGGGCCAGTGAACTGGCCGTGCAACTGCGGGGTGGAGCCTTGCCCGTACCCGTGGAAGTGGTGGAAAACCGCACCGTCGGCGCAACCCTAGGACGGGATAGCATTCAGCGCAGCATCTATGCTGGCATCGGCGGCCTGCTGTTTGTGCTGGTCTTCATGGTGGCCTACTACCGCTTGCCGGGAGCCGTTGCCGACATTGCCCTCGTGGTCTATTCGTTGCTCACCTTTGCCATCTTCAGCATCCTGGGGGTCACCATCACCTTGCCAGGGATTGCTGGTTTCATCCTCAGTATTGGCATGGCAGTAGACGCCAACGTCCTGATTTTTGAACGCACCCGCGA
This sequence comes from Candidatus Obscuribacterales bacterium, assembly GCA_036703605.1. Taxonomy (NCBI): domain Bacteria; kingdom Bacillati; phylum Candidatus Melainabacteria; order Candidatus Obscuribacterales; species Candidatus Obscuribacterales bacterium. The sequence goes on from DATNRH010001005.1 coordinate 2,737, forward strand.
AGAATTGCGATCGGGTAAAACCCTCTATCGCTCCGTGGAATCGGGCTTTTATCGCGCCTTTTCCAGCATCCTCGACAGCAACGTCACTACCCTGATTGCCTGTGGAGCCCTGTTTTGGTTAGGCACAGGCTTTGTTCGAGGGTTTGCCTTTACCCTCGGTATTGGGGTACTGGTGAGTATGTTTACGGCGCTCACCTGTAGCCGTACTCTACTCCTAGTAGCTCTGAGCCTGCCGCAATTCCGCAAACCAGAGCTGTTTTGCCCTAACCTTAGCCCCTCCACTCAACCTCAGACCAAGACGACCCCATGAAACTCAACGTCATTCGACAGCGATCGCTCTGGTGGAGCATTTCGTTGATCCTGATTCTTAGCGGCCTGATTGCCATGGTCATCTCCTGGCAAAACATCGGCGCTCCGCTCCGGCCCAGCATCGACTTTGTCGGCGGCACCCGGCTGCAGCTTCAGCGCGACTGCACCATCGCAGATTGCGATCGCCCCATCGATTTGGAAGTTGTGCGCAACGTCTTGTCTGAGAGAAATCTCCTAGGCAGTAGTCTACAGTTGGTGGGCGATGAAGGACAGGCGGTATCGATCCGTACCTCTGTCCTTGATGTCGATGCACGTACCGAGCTGCAGGCCGACCTAGAAGAAGCGATCGGCCCCCTCGATGCCGAAGGCACCCAGATTGACACCGTGGGCCCGGTGATTGGTCAACAGATTTTTTCATCGGGGCTATTGGCGCTGCTTGTCGCCTTTGCTGGCATCACCGTCTACCTAAGCATTCGCTTTCAGACCGACTACGCCGCCTTTGCCCTGGTTGCCCTGCTCCATGACGTCCTCGTCACCCTAGGCATTTTCTCCATCCTAGGGCTAGTGCTGGGGGTGGAGGTTGATAGCCTGTTTATTGTGGCGCTGCTGACCATTGTGGGCTTCTCCGTCAACGATACGGTGGTGATCTACGATCGCATTCGGGAAACCAGCACCTACCACAGCGATCGCTCCATCGACGACATCGTAGACGACGCGGTGAACCAAACCCTAGCGCGGTCGATCAACACCACCTTAACAACCGTGCTCACCCTCGTCGCCATCTTCCTGTTTGGCGGTGAGACCCTAAAATACTTCGCCCTAGCCCTGATCATTGGCTTCCTGGCCGGTGCCTATTCCAGCATCTTTATCGCCAGCACCTTGTTAGCATGGTGGAGAGAGCGATCGGAGCAGCCCCTAGCCAGCCAACCCAGCACCTACGTCGATGCTACTGTTGCTGACGTACCCCAGGATCAGCTATCCGCTCCAGCCGTTGATCAACCT
>DATNRH010001006.1 GCA_036703605.1 Candidatus Obscuribacterales bacterium
CAATCAAATCGCCGTCATAAGGCGCAAACTTTAGGCTATCTGAATCCATCCGGTTGTTTCTCCCGGTGACGGATTGACCCATAATGCAGTGACGGCATCAGTTTTGATGTACATACCATTGAGGTTGGCAACGTATATGCCGTTAGGATCGGCCTCAGTTCCTTTCTGTGGGGTTAGCTCACGAAGCCGGCCCAAGTAGTCGTCTATCAACCAGCCAGGCCAGCCAAGGCGCTCAAGGTCGCCATAGGATAAGAGGCTATCTTGCCGCATCAGTTAACCTCATTTATCTCGACGCCGGTCACGCTGAAGACGCCTTTGGAGAATCCGCGTAGCTTAACACCCATCCATCGGGGATAATCGCCAAGCCTGCGAATGATGATCCTGTGTTGATAGTCACCCTGAGCGCCACGCGGAGCCAGTACGGGAGAGCCAAACAATGCGCCATCCTTGGTGGTGGAGAAATAGACCACATCATCCTTAACGGTGCTATGGCCTGGGGCCGTCACTAGCTCAGCTACTTTAACGGTAGAGCCCACTCGCACCAGTGGAGACTGGCATTCCCATTCAACGGCTTCGTCATACTGGGTGCAAACCGTTTCATCTAGGCGGCCAATCGTCCCATCTTGCTTGTCGCCATAGATCCAGCTAGATGCCTCATCACTTATGTTGCGCGGGTCGTATACTCCGTTAATGGCTCGATAGCTTTCGCCGTTAGAATCCCACCGATACCAGATGTTTTCTTGCAGCTTGCCGCTAAGGGTCACGTCAAACACCAACACGTCTCGGGGTAAGTGGCATATAACCAAACCTTGATCTCTGGTGTCTCTATATTCCAATTTGATATTAGTAAGCTCAAAGTCAGAATAGCCGTCAATGATGCTATCAATCTCTTTTGTGCTGATATTGCTGTAGCTGTTGGTCATCAGATAGAAAGAGGGGCTGTATTCTTTTGAGCCGCCGAATATGACCCACTGACCATCACCAATACTCACTTTGGCATCTGTTCCGACGATGCCAATAGGCAGGGCTGCGTTAGGTATACGGGCAAATGGAAAGGCCGGTCCTGCGTTGTTGTAGAAGCGCTCAGTAGTGTATCGGTTGAAGGCCAACAGCTTATTGTCTGTGGATTTCTCAATGCCTATGATTTCATCGGGGGCAAAGTCTGAGCCTGCCCGCTCGTTACCACCAAAAGAAGTCTCATCAGCAAGCAAAGTGTTATACAGGTTCTCGCCATCAGTGAAGATGTAGTATCCATCAATCCAGCACATATCAATGAACGGATTAGAGCCAAGTGGGCGGGCTATCTGTGCGAATGTGGTGCCGTCATAGCGGTAGTATTCGCCGTTAGCCACAAAGGCCACGGAGTTAAACGAGTTGGCGAACCTAGCCTGATTAGAGCCTGGCACAGATATTCCGCCGCTCAGGTCAGTGACATCACCGAACTCGTCAACCTTGACAAAGGTATCACCGGATAGCCGGTAGTGCTGTCGGAATCGCTCAGACCATATGCCGCCACGGTCAGCACCAAAACCAGTGGCAAATGCTCTCAGGCCGTCAGCCGTTCGCAGGTAGCCAGACCATGAGCCGATGGACTGATAGAAGCCCACCATGTTACGCGGCAGGGTATCACGCCATTCTGCGTCTACATCAATGCGGGTGCCTTTAACAAGGGGTAGCTTCATGGCGTAGTCGTAATTGGGTCATCACCTTCATCGGTGAGATAGTCGTTACTGGTCACGATGCGATTGGCAGGATGATAATACTTGTTGGAGAACGGCGAACCGTTAGCCATGCCACGCGGGAACCTGCGGGGATACTGCACATCTTGAAGCTCAACCGTGCGATTGCTGATAGTCTGCATTCCCTGAGCCGCAATGCGCTGCATACTGGGGGTGTACTGCTT
>DATNRH010001007.1 GCA_036703605.1 Candidatus Obscuribacterales bacterium
ATTAAGGGGCATCCAGGGGAAGCCTACAATATTGGGGTAGAAGAGCCCGAAATCTCCATGGCCAACCTAGCTGACCGCGTGGTGGAGTTGGCTAAGGAACTCTTTGGGTACACCGGAAAAGTTGTTCGTCAGGAAAGCGACGATAAAGCCTACTTGGTGGATAACCCCAACCGTCGCTGTCCCATTATCACCAAAGCCCGAACTGATCTGGGCTACACCCCTGGCATCATGATTGATGATGGACTACGGCGATCGCTTGTTTGGTATCAAGACAACCGCGAAGCAGAGGAGGCATAAATGAAAGTTTCTGTTGCGGGTACAGGCTATGTCGGTTTGGTGTCGGGAGTTTGCTTAGCAGAAAAAGGACACCAGATTATCTGTATTGACATTGACCCGGTCAAAGTCGATAAGATTAATCAGGGAATCCCTCCTATCTATGAAGATGGCTTAGAGGATCTGCTCAAGAAAAATATTGGTCAGTCCTTGTCGGCTACGACCAACCTGCGTCAAGCGGTTCTAGATACAGATATTTCGCTGATTGCTGTTGGCACACCGTTTGATGGTAATGAGATTGATCTCAAATACATCAAGACTGTGGCGCGGCAAATTGGAGAAGTCATCAAGGACAAGACTACATATCACACCGTTGTTGTGAAAAGTACCGTGGTTCCAGGCACCACCGATGAGGTTGTGCTGCCGATTCTAGAAGAAGCTTCCGGCAAAAAAGCTGGTGTGGATTTTGGGGTGGGCATGAATCCTGAGTTTCTCAAGGAAGGGGAAGCGATCGAAGACTTTATGTATCCCGATCGCATTGTCTACGGTGGTGTCAACGATAAGAGCATCCAGGTTTTACAAGAGCTCTATGCGGTGTTTGAGGGGGTAGATCAGTTGGCCACCAACTGCCGCACCGCCGAGATGATCAAGTACACGGCTAACTCTCTGTTGGCTACAATGATTTCCTTCTCAAACGAGATTGCCAATCTTTGCACGTCTACCGGCGGCATCGATGTCACTGAAGTAACCCGTGGCGTTCATCTGGATAAGCGTCTTACCCCTATTCTCGAAGATGGCACTCGCATTGTCCCGTCCTTCACCACTTACATTGAAGCAGGCTGTGGCTTTGGGGGCAGCTGTTTTCCTAAGGACGTCAAGGCCTTGATTGCCTATGGCAAAAAACAAGGCAATGCCATGCAAATCTTAGACTCCGTGATTGCGGTCAATGAGAAGCAGCCAGCTCGGCTCATCACCTTACTGCAAAAACATTATCCTGATCTAAAAGGTGTCAAGGTTGCGGTGTTGGGCTATGCCTTCAAGCCAGGAACTGATGACATTCGCGAATCACCGGCCTTGCCAGTGACTCAAACCCTTCTAGATGCTGGGGCTGTTGTGCAGGGGTATGATCCCATTGCCCAACATGAAGCACAAAAAGTGTTTGGGGAAGGTACGGTAAACTTTTGCCCTGACGTAGATACGGCGATCGCTGGGGCCCAGGCCATTATCATTATTACCCGTTGGGCAGAGTTCAAAGCTCTACCGGAGATGATTGCTTCTCTGGAGCCTCAACCGGTGGTGATCGACGGACGACGTATGTTAGACAAGCATAGTGTTGCCATCTATGAGGGCATTGGCCTCTAGTTTTCTCCCAAGACATTAGGGAGAATGAGATCATCGAGGGATCACGAGTTAGTCTTGTGATCCCTAACCCAATCAGCGCAACTGTCTCTTTTGCCAATATGCAGGAGAGACTTGCCTTGGGAGAGGTATGGGCGATCGTCCTGGACTATCCCAGTACCTCATCAAATTCCTGCTAAAAAATCCGTTTAGGACGACAAATTAGTCTGGTCACCACGCTGATCTCTACCAATTTCGATGTAGAATCGACAAGGCGTTAACGATGGTTCAGTCATGGGCGAGCGACCGATTAAGAAATCAGAGCGGGCAGAACGTAGCAGCGCAGACCCGGCCAATACTCCTCAATCCCAAGACGAGCGTCGTTCGGATCGGGGCGGACAAGGAAAATCATCAGGACATCGAAAAGGACGGGGCGATCGCCAAGAAAAAACTCCTGCGGTGCCCCAGGCTCTGATGCGTGGGCCAAAACCAAAGCCAGCACCTGAACCACCAAAATTAGAAGAATCTACATCAGAATTAGAAGAATCTACATCAGAAACAGATGAGTCTGAAAGCAGTGGAACGAATGAAAGCGCTGACCATCCGTAAACTCCGCTGGGTCAGAGGCTCAGAGTAGCCTCCCTGGTCTTTCTACGATCCTACAATGATGAAGCCCGCAAAAGCGGGCTTTGTTGTGAAACAGCCATGCGTCACGATGAGGCTCTGAGAGCTAGGTTCTCTGGAGGCTGAACATCATTGAGTAAATATGCGGACTGTGAACTGTCCTAGGGTTAAGGGAACTTAGTCGGTGGAAACTCGGTCGCAATCCTATAGGCTAATAGACTACTTTAACTTAGGGGCGTCGTATCAACGTAGGCATTAGATCTGCAGGAACAAATGTAGAGCGCTTATATCTCTCCAGAGATGCGCACTCAGACCAGCGATCGCTCCTACCTCTTTGCGTACCCCGTGGGATAACGATCCCAGCGGCCAAGTATCCTTTCTGTTTACAGCATACGTTAGGATGACCGGGCTGCGTCTACCAACGCCAAGATGACAGATCACTCAGATCCAACAAGGTTAAATCATGGCAAGTAAACTGTTACTCATCCTGACATCCACCCTCTCCATCACTGGCCTACTAATCACACTTGGGTTACCGCAACAAGCGATCGCCCAAGTAGTCAGTAGTGCTTCGCAGCTTAACCAAACGACCTTTGAGCCTCCTCCTGGGCAAGATAGCCCAGACCAAACTGCAGGAGGCGGATCGCGGGGGGAGCGCCAATGCCCAGCCGACCTGGCTATAACTAACTCAGGTGTTAACCCAGGCGAGACCTCGTCCCAGTCTGTCGACCTCAGGGTTGTCTCTGGAGAAGAAACTACCGATCCCTATCCCACTATTGAGATTCAAGTACCAGAAACCTCAGCAACCGCTGCCACCTTTAGCTTCCTCACAGGGGAAGGCCATGTTGTTTACGAAGCAGTTATACCGATTGAACAAGTTCCAGGTATTGTCTCAGTTGCTCTACCTAAGCATCAACCAGGCTTAGATGTTGGAGAGCGATATTATTGGATGTTTGCCCTCGTCTGTGATCCAGAGAATCGCTTGCTAGACGTCGCTATTGGTGGCACCGTCCATCGAGTAGAAGACTCCCATACCTCCCAGTCATCTTGGCAGTAGCGCTTCATTGCCATCTAGAGCAAGCTCAAGCATTCATGGCACAGGTCTAAGGTTAAGCCCAATGACGAAGGGGTGACTATGCTTGAGATTAACCGTGCCTGATCCAATCTATAGCTAGGATACAGGCGATCCGCTCTAGGAGTCAGCCGCCATGTCTATCAAGGTGCTGATTCACCTGTTAGACATGGCAACAGCATGATGTCTGACAGGTGAGTGCAATAGTGAGTGCAATAACGTTACAGCTTTTGCAGCTTCTAGCATTTAGGCTATGGTTGGTCTGCTTGGTCTAGCCCTGTTGCAGCCTGTGCCTACTAGAAGCACGGAAGCCGTCTTTAAACATTGGGTGGTAATCGTTCTACTGATCAGCAACGCTTATCGCAGAATGACATGTAGGCTTCGAGCAGCTCAGGATAAACGGTCATAGTTTCCTGTTGTGATAACGTCATCGAACTCACGTTGACGGAATTATGCCACACTGGTTAAGAACCTAGCGGCACGATGTTGGAGAGCATCGGTCTCGCAAGATCTGCTATATCCATGCAATCTATGTGGAACGCCATCAAACATCAGTGTTGGAAATGGAGAGGGGTTGGTATAACGGCTCCTCTTGTCACTGGTGTTGTCCTAAGTGTCCGTCTTACCGGGGCTCTTCAGCTTTTAGAGTGGATTACCCTCGATCAATTTACCCGTCTGCGTCCTATTGAAGCCGTAGAGTCAAGAGTTGTTGTTGTTTCCATTGAAGAGTCTGATATTGAAAACTTGGAGCAGTGGCCCATTTCAGACAGCACCTTAGCCAGCTTGATTGAGGAAATTCGTCAACAGGAACCTCGGGTCATTGGGCTGGATTTATATCGCAATTTGCCAATTGAGCCCGGTCACGATCGTCTAGTTCAAGTCTTTCAAACCACGCCCAACCTGATTGGAATCGAAAAAGCCGTGGGGGATTCCTACGGAGCCACGATCGCTCCTCCACCTATCCTAGGCGACTTAGGGCAGGTCAGTGCCAGCGATATTGTGATTGATCGCGATGGCATGGTCCGCCGCAACCTTCAATCCATTCGCGATCCCCAGGGGCAAACTATATTAAGCTTGGCTGCTCGTCTATCCTTAGCCTATCTAGAACAAGAGGGTGTTACGCTAACCAGTATTCACAGCGATCGCCAACATTTAGGTTTGGGTAAGGCTGAATTTTTACCCTTACACCCCAATAGCGGCGGGTATGTGCAAGCTGATGCTGGAGGTTACCAAATTCTCTCTAACTATCGGCATTGGTCCGAACCCATTGAGAGTATTCCCTTAACCCAAGTACTCGAAGGGCGCGTCCCCGCTGGCTTTTTTTATGACCGCGTTGTACTGATTGGCACCAGCGCTGCTAGCTTGGGCGATCGCTTTCAAACTCCCTTTTCGGATCGCTATACTGAATTGCCAGGGATGCCTGGCGTTGTCGTTCATGCGGACTTTGTGAGTCAGATCTTAAGTGCAGCCCTAGATGGACGCCCTCTGCTACGGTCTTTTGCAGAACCGATCGAATGGTTATGGATTCTAGGAGGGGCTATCATCGGAGCCATGTATGGGTGGACGATGCGATCGCCCCTAAGCACCGCTGGTAGCGCTATTGTAACCAGCACGGCCTTAGGCATAACCGCTTACTTACTCTTCCTGCAAGGATGGTGGGTGCCGATTATCCCCACACTTCTAGCCCTAATGGGAGCAGCCTTACTCAATAAAGGCTATGTTCTTTGGACAAACCTCCTCCTATCCAACCAAGAATTAGAAAAATACTCCCAAACTTTGGAGCATAAGGTAGCGCAGCGTACCCTAGAGCTTCAGGAGAAAAATCAACAGCTTGAACAGGAAATTCACGATCGCCAGCAGGCAGAGGCGGAACTCAATCTACTCTTTGCGGCAATGACCGATACGATCATTGTCTTTGATGAAGAAGGGCATTATCTCAAATATCGCCAACCTAATCCGAGACTATCCTATAAACTTGGCATTCAGCGCATTGGCCGCACCGTTCATGATATCTTACCTCAGCACGTTGCAGATCTTAGCTTAGACGCCATTAAGCGCACCTTGTATCGATACCGTATTGGGGGATACTTTCGTAGCGATCGCCCTACTACCTATCATCATCAGCCAGATATCACCGTGGAATATTGCCTGCCTATCCAAGATACTCAAATTTGGTTTTCTGCTAATGTTTCACCACTTTCAGAACATACTGTGCTATGGGTAGCACGGGATATCACCCATCGCAAAGAAGCAGAGCTAGCACTTAAAGCAGCTAAGGAATTAGCAGAGGCAGCCAATCAAGCCAAAAGTCAGTTTCTATCAACGATGAGTCATGAACTGCGCACGCCGCTGAATGCCATTTTGGGTTTTACTCAACTGCTCGGACGCGATCGCACCCTTTCATTAGCCCAACAAGACTCTATTCAAATTATTAGCCGCAGTGGTGAGCATTTACTAGATCTCATCAACGATGTTTTGACGATGTCTAAAATTGAAGCAGGGCGGATGATCCTTAAACCAGTCCGCTTTAGCTTGCATGGGCTCTTAGAAACATTACGTCATATGTTTTCTCTCCAGTCGCAACCTAAAGATGTAGCACTCATCTTTAACTACGGTTCAGAGTTGCCAGAATACGTCATTGCAGATGAAAGTAAGTTAAGGCAAGTTCTTATTAACTTATTGAGCAACGCTATTAAGTTCACGCCCCAGGGCCAAATTACTTTGTCTGCTTGGGTAGAGCAGATCCTATCTCCTCCTCAGAACGGTCATCTACCAAGTCATCCTACACCTTGTATTCTCCACTTCAGTGTTGAAGATACCGGTCCTGGAATTTTAGAAGAGGAACTTAGCCGACTCTTTAAACCCTTCGAGCAAACAGAAAGTGGACGGCGATCGCAACAAGGTACAGGACTAGGTCTGGCCATCAGTCGTCAATTTGTCCACTTGATGGGGGGAGACATTAGCGTCAGTAGCCAAGTCGATCACGGCTCTATATTCCGCTTCAGCATACAGGCAGAGATTGCCGAAGTTGCAGACCATGTACAAGAGCCCTTTAGAACAGTTGTAGGCCTAGTCCCAAATCAGCCACAGTATCGTATTCTAGTGGCCGATGATACACCTGACCAGCAATATCTCTTAAGCCGGTTATTAGAATCTATCGGTTTTAGAGTGCGGGTTGTAGAAGATTATGAGGCACTCGCGGGACAATGGCAAACCTGGCAACCTGATCTACTCCTCTTAAACGACTCTCTTATGGAGCAACCTGCTGCTGCCACTATCCAGTCTCTACG
>DATNRH010001008.1 GCA_036703605.1 Candidatus Obscuribacterales bacterium
ATTGATCGTTACAAGGACTACATGAAGCGAGCCCGGTTCCTAAACGTGACTGGCCGCACCAAGGCTGCATTGTGTGGCGCTGTATTCCGCCGTGACCCTACCTGCGAACTGCCGACAGCTATTGAATACCTGAAAGAAGATGCTGATGGCGCTGCCGAGTCGCTGACCCAGGTAAGCAAGCGGGCCATTGATGATGCGCTGATTACGGGCCGCTATGGCTTCTTGGTTGACTACCCAAGCGCACCAGAGGGCATGACCAGTGAGATGGTTGCAGAGCTTGGCCTGCGGGCTCACATCTCCACGTACAAGGCTGAGTCAATCATCAACTGGAAAACCATGACCATTGCAGGTCGTCAGATTCTGACGCTGGTGGTGCTGCACGAGAAGGCAATGGAGCCGATTGACGAGTTCGATGAGAAAGAGGTTGACCGCTACAGGGTGCTTCGCCTTGATGACTCAATGAACTACTATCAGCAGGTTTATGACGAGCATGATCAGCCGCTGACAGAACCGATGTATGCCCGCGATAGTTCAGGGGCCATGTTCAATGTGATTCCCTTCGTATTCGTCGGTGCAGAGGACAATAAGCCCAGCATTGACGAGGCCCCGCTATCTGATCTAGCTGACTCCAACGTAAGCTGGTATCAGGTATCAGCAGATCACATGGAGAACCTGCATATACACGGGCAGTTGACCCTTGGCATTGCTTCAGATATGAGCGCTGCGGAGTTCAAGGAGTCCAATCCCAATGGCGTAAACGTTGGCTCAAGAGCGGGGCATTTTCTTGGACCTAACGGAAAGTTTACAGACGTAAGCGCTCCAGAATCCAGCAGCTTAAGCAAGGCGCTTGAGGACATCAAAGATGACATGATTGCTATTGGTGGCCGCATCATCCAGCCCAAGACCGGCCAGCGCACAGCAGAAGAGGCGCGTATTGATTCAGCCTCTGAGATGTCCATCCTTGAGACTCTGGTTGGTAACGTGTCGGAAGGCATCGAGAAGGCTTGTGAGTTCGTCGCCCGGTTCATGGGTGCTGACCCTGAGCAGGTAGAGTTCAGCCTTAACCGTGAGTTCTGGGATCAGACACCAGATCCGCAGATGCTGGCAACTATCATGGGCCTGGAAGATCGAGGCCACATGGCACAGCAAGACATTCGGGATTACCTCCGGCGCACTGGTGTACTGAAGGCTGAGCGGTCAGACGAGGAAATTGACGAAGACGTTAGCCAGGATGGCGGGATTCCTGTTGAGCCCATTGCATGAGTGCTAATGGCTACCTAGTCGAGACGCTGACAAGACACCAGATATTCTTGCAGCGGTTTGGCGGTGGTGTGATCAATGACCTTGAGCCTGTGCTTGAGAAGATGGTGCAGGAGATCCGCGCCCGCCTGCTCATGGCACCGACTGACTTTCAGTTGCAACGGCTTCAGGTATTGCTTGGCGAACTAGATGCCATCATCCGTGAGTCTGGGGGTGAGTATGGGCGGCAGCTACAGCTTAAGCTGGAAGAGTTCGTCGAGTATGAATCCGGCTTTACGCTTAGGGTATTAGGTGAAGTGGTCAACGTAGACCTTGCCGCCCCTGCCCCGAATCAGTTAGCCGCAGCCGTCACCCAGTCAGCCGCTCGCTTGCTACAGGGCGATGTGGTGCGCGAGATGACCGTCCCGCAATTGGTGGAGCAGTTCACCAAGGCCAAGCGTCAACAGGTATTGCAGGTCGTCAGGGCTGGCTACATTGAGGGCGCTACCCTTCAGGACATTGTGCGGCGTGTTGGTGATGTGACTGACAAGGCATCCAAGCGCCAGGCAGCGGCGATGGTTC
>DATNRH010001009.1 GCA_036703605.1 Candidatus Obscuribacterales bacterium
AGCGCAGTCGAGTGCATCTTGGTCAGCGAGTATTTATTGGTTCCTGTACCTACTTAGCGGGGCCAGGCAATATTGAGATTGGCGATAATTGTTCGATCGCCGCCCACTGCGGAATATTTGCCAATCAGCACAAGTTCGATGATCCAAGCCGGGGACCCAATGATCAAGGGTTGACCTGGCAAGGGATTGTCATTGAGAACAACTGCTGGATCGGTCATGGAGTTTCTATCTTAGATGGTGTCAGGATTGGTGAGGGCAGCGTGATTGGTGCTGGCGCTGTGGTCACCCAAACAATCCCTAGCTACTCCATTGCTGTGGGGGTGCCAGCCAGGGTCATCAAGCGGCGAAGCCGCCAGCGTGAGCCGGTGAGCGACAATATTAAATCCGGTTGAGTGAATGGCCTGTCTAACCGGATTTGACATAACCCTCTTGAGTCTCTCTCGAAAAAAAGAGGTCAAACCCCTCATTCTCCCGTCAAACACCGTGAGTTTCCATGCCAAAATTTGTCAGGATGCCCAACGTGACATAAGAGGGATCAGCATCAGCCATGGGATGCCAAAGTGGCAGAAGCTGACCATGGGGAAATCGCCTGATTGACTGGCACAATCTGCATGTTAGATAGTGGAAACTACGGTTGCACCGTCAACGTTGCCCGCCGCCTTTCCGACTGATGAACCTAGGCGGGAATTGCCTGCATGGGAGTGGCTTCTAGCCGCCAGTGGCTAGAGGTTGATCAGTCAAGCAGGGAAAATCACTGGACATACTTGGACTATCCATCAAACTTTTCGAGCATCCTCTGATACGCTAGAGAAAACTTCTGCAGCGTGAGGAATAAGGGTGGCAAAGCCTGTAGCTGTAGCTGCCAGCTCGACATGCCATAGGATGAGTGCTACACCAACCGTTGTGCTAGGGATGGTGTCGTCTTGGGGATGAGTCATCTAGCTGGGGAGGAGCGATCGCTAGGGTTTGATAGTGGATATGCCATCAGTGATATACCATACACAATCTAAAAGTGTTCTCATGACATGTGGTGTTGTACTGAAGTCCTAACTTTATAAGAACTTCACATGTAGAAAACTCCATGCCTTGAACACGACCTGTTCGACGACTAGGATCTAACATTACGTTTCTCTAATCGGAGGTGTGCTGTCCATGCCAGACCATGACTTAGAATCAGAGCCGCTTGTTAGTGTCATTATTCCTACCTATAACCGTCCTGACTATTTGAAAGATGCGCTGAAAAGTGCTTTGCAACAAACCTATCGAAATATTGAGATTATTGTTTCAGATAATGCGAGTCCAGACAATCCTCAGCCCTGGATTGAGGCCTTGAATGATCCAAGAATTCAGGTCTATCGGCAAGAGCAAAATGTAGGTATGTTTGCCAATGTGCAAAGTGCGTTCCTGCGGGCTAAGGGTAAATATATGGCTAGTCTGTTGGATGATGATGTCTGGGAGCCAGACTTTCTAGATAAGTTAGTGCCTCCCTTAGAACGCTATCCCAGTGTGGCGATCGCTTTTTGTGATCACTATATGGTCAGCGCTACGGGGGAGATTGATATAGCAGCAACGGAAGCCTGCTCCCGCGCTAATCATCGCCATGACTTGCCGGAAGGAGTGTACTATCCCATGGCCGAGTATGGCTTGATTAATGGCGCTATTTCGCCTGCCATGGCGGGATTGATTCGGCGAGAAGCGGTGGACTGGAGCCAAATTCCGGCAGAGGCTGATGTTCTGTGGGATATGTACGTGAACTATGTGTGCTGTCGGGATGACTGGGCTAGCTATTACTGTCCAGACAAGCTTACCCGCGTCCGAGAACATGCTCAATCGGAAACGCAGCAAAGCGGGGCGCGTAATGTTCAGGCGAAGCTGCGCAAAGGGCGCGCCCAGATTTTCTGCTTCAACACCTTGCTTGCAGATGATCGCCTCAAGGACTACCATCCTATCTTTCGACAACGCTGGGCTCATGCCAACACAACCTTGGGCATTGGGCTGATTCGCGATCGCAAACCCGTGGAGGCTCGTCCTTACCTGTGGCGATCGCTGCGTAGCCAGTTTAAGATGCGTACATTCGTCGCGATTGTGGTGAGCTATCTACCCTATGCCCTAGCCCGGCGATTTTAGCCTGGATGGTGTTTATCATCATGAATGATTAGGATCAACGGATATCTAGCTGCTGGGCGTATGTAACGTATCGAGTTTACTTATTCTATACAGGGGTTTGAGCGCATGAAGATCACCGCTTGCATCACCACTATGAATCGTCCGCAGGAGTTGGATGAATGTCTGCAAGGATTATGGTCGTCAACCTACGTGCCCCATGCCGTTGTGGTTTCCGATAACTCAACGGATCCAGAGGTGCAGCGGAGTAATCAGGAGGTCGTGCAGCGCTATGCCCATACCGTCTATCTGGAAGGGCCCCACACGGGTGTAACGGCTAATCGCAATAATGCCCTCCATGCTGCCCCTCAGGATAGCGATCGCATCATTTTTCTAGCCGACGACATTCAGGTGTCACCCGACTTCTTTGAGCGGGCCGTCCAGTGTTACCAAAATCTTCCCCCCGGTCTAGATGAAAAGACCATTCTCACCGGAGACAACCGCAATGAATTTAGCCCACCGGATATCGGCCCCCTAGGCGTCAATTTTCGAGGCTATTTTTGCCCTTGGAAACCAGGCATTCCTCAGGTTGTGAATCTCTATGCCAGTCTTTTTCCCAAAAGTTTTTTAGATCAGGAAGAGTGGGACGAACAGATTTTCCTGGGACAGGAAGATATTGAACTCTCGCTGCGGGCGCTGCGCTGCGGCTACCAAATTATCTATGAACCCACCCTGAAGGTCTTTGATACACGCTTTCAAAAAACGACCTTGCCCTCGGCAGAACGGGGCAAGATGCAAAGCTATGAAATCTATGTGGCTGCCAGCCGCCTTTATATCGGCATCAAGCGCTATAAGCATCTCTTTCCTGATCCGATCAAGCTCCTGATATTTCGCGTTGTGTATTATTTGCATATGACGCTCTATTTACTGCGTCGTAAATCTCTACAGTCATGGCCAGACATTATCAAGATCTCTAATGTGAACCGGTTATGAAGAATACCATCGAGCGCTTGATCCCATGATGGAGTGCTGATAGTTTTCGGGATAAGCAAGGCTACTCGCTTGTTGTCATGAGGTGCTGACGTGTTAAAAATCACAGTTTTGGTTCCGAGCTACCATCGTCCTGACGATCTACGCCGATGTTTGCAGGCCTTGACCCAGCAGGCGCGATCGCCCGATGAGGTGGTGGTGGTGGTACGAGATTCTGATACCGAAACCCAAGCTGTTGTGAAGGACTTTCCTAAGGAGATGTTGCCTCTGCGGTGGGTCGCGGTGACGATGCCGGGGCAGGTGGCGGCGCTGAATGCTGGTCTGGAAGCGGCTCAAGGTGACATTATTGCCATCACCGATGATGATGCTGCTCCGCGTTCTCGTTGGTTAGAGCGAATCGAGTCGCACTTTGCTGCCGATGAGCGAGTGGGAGGCGTCGGTGGGCGTGATTGGCTTTATCTTGGCGGCACGGATCTGGAAGAAGGTGAGAGCGCCGTGGTGGGCCGGGTGCAGTGGTTTGGGCGGGTGGTAGGTCGCCATAATCTAGGCGTGGGCGATCCTCAGGATGTTGAGGTGCTGAAGGGAGCCAATATGAGCTATCGCAAGACAGCGATCGCCCACCAGCGTTTTGATAGTCGGCTCCTTGGCAGTGGTGCCCAGGTGCATAATGACCTAGCCTTTAGCCTAGCTGTGAAACGGGCTGGCTGGCGGCTCATCTACGATCCAGCGGCAGACATTGACCATTACCAAGCCAAGCGATTCGATGAAGATCAACGGGATCAGTTCAACGCGATCGCTTTTTTTAATGCCGTGCATAATGAAACCGTAGCCTTGCTCGACTATTTGCCACCGTTTCGCCGCCTAGTTTTTCTAATATGGGCGGTTTTAGTGGGAACGCGCAAGGCCTTTGGCATTGCCCAATGGTGTCGCTTTTTGCCCAAGGAAGGAAGCTTTGCCGGACAAAAGTGGTGGCTGTCTATGCAAGGGCGATGGCAAGGCGTGCAAACCTGGCGACGGGGCAAGGGCGATCGCTCTCAGACGGTGGAGCAAAAAGCGATCGCATCGTCCTAACGTCAGCTTCTGCTAGCCTTTGTCTAGCGACGTTTCTCAGCTTTCCTCGCTGTTTCCCTAACTCTCGTGGCGTTGCTGAATGTAGGTATGAATTCCGGCGTTGCTGAATCGCACGATGATTGGCCCTAAGGAACCGTGAGCGTCTCGCTCACACGACCTTGATGGTGAATGAGTTGGGAGTGCGAGCATCTTGTTCACGTTCTGATGCCATAGCCTCATGCAGCAACGCCGGAATTCCCAAGTCTGCCTTCACCCCAGGAAGAAGGGTTGGGGATGAGGGCCAATCCTATATCGATTCGGCAACGCCACTCCAGTTCTCATTCTCACGCTATTCTTTGATATCCTTTTGCCATCCTGCTCTACTATGTCTGCGAATGTATCTCCAGCCCCCTCAACCCTTTCTCGCCCCCAGCGACTGTCCCTCTGGGAGCAGCCATTTTTAGCTTGGGCCTCGGTCATTCTGTTATTTGGGATCACCCTCCTAGGATGCATTGCCGGGGCAGGTTCCTTGATGCGTTTAGCCTTTCCTGCAGGCTCCTTGCTAGTCGCTATTTATCTCTATGTCTTTCATCCGATCTTTTACATCAATTTCAACTGGTGGATCTGGTGTTTTACGCCTCTCCTGCGTCGTTTGGGTGATTACTATCGTGGGCAGTATGATGAATCCAGCCTCATGCTGACGGCACCCTACCTCGTCACTTTTATTTGCGTTTTAACCCTCTTCCGACACTTTCCTAGGGTGCATCGTACGGGCGATATTCCGTTTGTTATGGCGATGGGGGCTGTGTTCTTTGCCTTTTTGGTAGGCGCTCTCAATAATCCCGTCACGACCGTCATACGAACCTTTCTAGACTGGATGCCGCCGCTCTTGTTTGGGCTGCATCTTTCCGTGCATTGGCGGCTCTACCCAGAGATTCGTAAAACGACTCAAACCGCATTTGTCTGGATCACGCTGTTATCCGGTGCCTATGGTGTCTATCAATATATGGTGGCGCCGCTATGGGATAACTACTGGCTGGTGAATGTGGGTAATGTCTCCTTTGGTTTGCCTGTAGCGCAGCAGATTCGGGTGTGGAGCACTATGAACGCACCACCGTCCTTTGGCTGCGTGATGATGGCCACGTTGCTGATGCTGTTTGTCTGCAAAGGTTTTTTGCGGGTGCCGGCGGCGGCGGTGGGGTATTTAGCATTTATGCTATCCCTGGTGCGGGCAGCCTGGGCCGGTTGGTTGGTTGGCCTGCTTACCTTGGTGCTATCCCTCAAGTCAACCTTGCAGATTCGTTTAATTGCCACCATTGTGGCGTTGTCTCTTTTTGTGGTGCCCTTGACGATGATTGAACCCTTCTCGACCGTGATTGGCGATCGCTTAGAAAGCTTCACCAATGTACAAGACGACTCTAGCTATGAAGCCCGTGCCGAAACGTACAATAAAAATCTAGGGGTGGCCCTATCAGGACTTCTAGGTAAAGGATTGGGTAGTACCTGGACGGTGAAGCCCAACGGACAGATTGAACGGGTTGCTCTAGA
>DATNRH010001010.1 GCA_036703605.1 Candidatus Obscuribacterales bacterium
ACTCAATCTGCTGGGACTTACGCTGCACTTGAGCGTTTAAGCGACTCAGAACGTTGTAGCAGAGATCGCCTAGGTCTAGGCGCTGGGGTTGAATTTGGAACCCAGCTCCCTGGCCACGAGCCACTTGCAGCACATCAGCAATCATGCGATCGACGGCCTTGGTCTGAGTGCGGGCATGTTTAAGCAATTGAGCCATCAATTCCGGTGTAAACCGAGAGGGGAGTTCACTAGCTTCGGTATTGAGACCCATTTCTAAGGTTTCCAACGCAATCGACACCGCCGTGATGGGATTACGTAAATCGTGGGCCAGCATAGAAATCAGGCGATCTTTAAACAGCACCTGTTCCTGAAGATCCTCCTTTTCCTGGCGCAGTTGAAAGATTTCGTCGGATAGCTGAATCAGCTCTGCAGAATGGGCGACGGATGCCAGGGTAGCCGATGTGGGGGATGCCTCGATCGCCTCTGTGGAATTAGAAGCATTGGAAGGACTAGACTCTTCCGGTACGATCTGAGCAGCTATATCATCTAGCGATCGCTGCCAGCGCTCCCACCAGTTACCAATTTGAGCCACCAAGTTTGTACCGGCTAGCATCTGACGCGGCTCGGGAAATAACTTGATCAGCGTTGGTGTGGCCACCAGCTTGAAATGTTCGGCCAGGTGAGGCTGTTCGCTAACATCCACCACCTGAAGATCAACGAGGTATGGGGTCGGCAGTTCCTTCAGCTTGCTGCGAATTTGACGAATTTTCTCGGCAGAGTAGGGACGCTTGTCCACAAATAACAGGAGTTGCAGCGATACGGCAGCGGTCTGCGGCAGAGTCTCCTGCGAGTTGTTCAGTGCCTCCATGCGATGTTTTTCAAGCATTTCGTTGGAATGGCAGTTAGTTTAGGCAGTGGGCTGGATATGCAGACAGCGATCGCCCTTGATCAGGTCATTGATCCACGGATATCCGCAGTCAACCGATGCGCTTCCGTCGCTTCAATCTAAAGATATTCTAAAGCGATTGTTTGGTTTCGTAACCCCTGAGTGGGCCCAATTCCCCCGGGGATCAGCTTGATCCCCAGAGATATCGCATCTAGGTCAACGGGATCGGCGATCGCTTAGGGTAACCATAGACATGCTTCGATCCGGCATACTACAACGCTAAGGATTCCCCTACCTAGCGATCTCCCTAGGATTTCTAGCGATCCCTAAGCAGTTTTCATCGACCCTCAACGTTACCTCGCGATCGCCAAAGGTCTGGAGGCGATCGCTGGCAAGAGCGCGTCGTGAGAGGGTCGGGTTTCTAGCTGGCCCTTAAGGTAGATTGCAGCGTCTGGCGAGCCTGCTCTAGGGCCGCATCCAGTTGCTCAGGATCTCGCCCGCCCGCCTGGGCCAAGTTGGGTCGGCCACCGCCGCCACCGCCACAGAGTTTAGCGATCGCGCCGATGAATTTTCCAGCCTGGAGACCCGCTTGATTCACCGCTGGACTGAAGGCTGCCACCAAGCTGACCTTGCCCGCTTCCGGTACCGACCCCAGCACCACAGCTCCATCCCCCAGCTTTTGCAGCAACCGTTCCGCTGCGGTTTTCAACGATTCGGGGTCACTTTCCCCTAGTTGGGCCACGAGAATTTGCACCGCGCCCACTGTTTCCACTTGGCTCAGGAGACCGTCACTCTGGGCGATCGCTAGGTCTGACTTGAGGGCGGTCAACTGCTTCTGGGCCAGCTTCAGGTCATCCTGGAGAGTCGTGACCCGCTCGACCACCTCCTCCGGTTTCACCTTAAAGCGATCGCTCAACTCCCGCACCACCTGCTCCCGGAGATTGAGGTATTCCAGCACCGCCGGGCCAGCGATCGCCTCAATGCGCCGAATGCCTGCCGCTACGCCCGTTTCAGACACAATCTTAAACAGGCCAATTTCTGCCGTATTGCTCACATGGGTGCCGCCGCAGAGTTCCATAGAGACGCCGGGAAAATCAATCACCCGCACATCATCGGCATATTTCTCTCCAAACATGGCGATCGCCCCCTTTGCTTTCGCATCCGCTAGGGACATGACCGTGATCGTGGCGGCATGGGCTTCAGCAATCCAGGTATTCACCTGAGCTTCAACCTGCTGGATCTGTTCAGGAGTCAGGGGTTTGGCATAGTTGAAGTCAAACCGGAGGCGATCGAAGGATACCAAGGAACCGGCTTGGGAAATGCTGTCACTCACCAAGGTTTTGAGCGCCGCTTGCAGCAGATGCGTAGCCGTGTGGTTGGCCTGGGCCCGACGGCGACAGGCCAGGTCAATCTGGGCCGTGACCCGATCGCCAACGCCGAGACTGCCCCGCTCCACGGTGCCGATGTGCAGAAAGATCGAGCCTTCTTTTTGCACATCCTCAATGCGCACCAAGGTGCTCTCTGTCGATAGGTAGCCACGATCGCCAATTTGACCGCCCGACTCGGCATAGAAGGGCGTTTGGTCGAGCACCAGGCGCACCGCTGTCCCTGCCGCAGCCTGATCCACCGGATGACCGTCTACGAGCAACACTTGCACCGTGGCGCTGGCGGCCACATCGGCATAGCCCAAAAATTCGGTTTCGTGGATATGCTCAGCCAGTTGATCCAACGCACCCTGTACCGTCAGATCGATGGTTTCATGGGCGGCTTGGGAGCGCTGTCGCTGCTGCTCCATGGCCGTCTCAAACTCAGCCACGTTGACCGTCAGCCCCTGTTCTTCCGCAATTTCCTGGGTGAGTTCCAGCGGGAAGCCGTAGGTGTCGTAGAGCACGAAGGCATCTCGACCGGTAATCTGCCCCCCAGCCGGTACCTTCGATAAAATCTCGCTGAGCAATTTCTCGCCCCGCTCTAGGGTTTCCAAGAAGCGCGCTTCTTCTAGCTGCAGTTCGGCTTGAATCAGCACCGCCCGTTCCCGAACTTGAGGATAAACGTCTTCACAGAGGGCGATCGCCGTTTCGGCCACCTCGGTGACAAAGGGGCGATCGATTCCCAACAGGCGACCATGGCGCACCACTCGCCGGATTAAGCGCCGCAGCACATAGCCCCGCCCTAGGTTGGATGCAGTGATGCCATCGGCAATCATATGCACCACCGAGCGCACGTGATCACCCACAACTTTTAAGGAGACCTTTGTGGAGTCATCTGCCTTGGCATAGTCCAGGTTGGCGATCGCTGCTGCGGTTTTGATGATGGGGAAAATCAGATCCGTCTCATAGTTATTGGGCACCTGCTGCAAAATTTGCGCCATGCGCTCCAGACCTAGGCCGGTATCAATATTTTGCTTTTGCAGCGGTGTGAGCTGTCCCTCCGCATCCCGGTTGTATTGCATGAACACCAAGTTGTAAAACTCGATGAACCGGCTGTCGTCTTCTAGGTCGAGGGTGGCATCACCCAACTCGGGGTGGAAGTCGTAGTAAATCTCAGAGCAGGGGCCGCAGGGGCCCGTGGGGCCAGACACCCAAAAATTATCTGCTTCATCCATGCGCTGGATGCGGTGGGCGGGAATGCCAATCTGGTCGCGCCAGATGGCAAAGGCTTCATCATCGTCACGAAATACGCTCACCACCAATCGCTCGGGAGGTAGCCCAAATACCTGCGTCGACAGTTCCCAGGCCCAAGCGATCGCGTCGGATTTGAAATAATCGCCAAAGCTGAAGTTGCCCAGCATCTCAAAAAAGGTGTGGTGGCGTGCCGTGCGACCCACATTTTCAATATCGTTGGTGCGAATACATTTTTGAGAGCTGGTGGCGCGCAAACAATCCGGCTGACGCTGTCCTAGGAAAATGGGCTTGAAGGGCAACATTCCCGCGATCGTCAGTAGCACCGTCGGATCCTCCGGCACTAGCGACGCGCTGGGCAAAATGCGATGCCCGCGGGCTTGATAGAACTCTAGGAACGTTTGTCGAATTTGAGCGCCGCTAAGAAAGGTGACCATGGGACTTCCGCAATACAGGCTATGTGCTTAACTCTTCGCATTCTATTGTCATTCATGGGGACAGATTCGACAAAATTTAGCGCGATCGCCCCAGATTTTCCCTTGAAAATAGATGCCCTCCACCTCACAGTTCGTCTAGATTCGCCCCCTGCCCA
>DATNRH010001011.1 GCA_036703605.1 Candidatus Obscuribacterales bacterium
CATCAGGAATCCCTTGTTGATTGCATCACTGATTCCTTTGTCCGGTTCCGAACGCCAGAGGATGTCCTTTTGCTTTTCGAGAATGTCAACAGTACCATCTGTGGATTGTGCATCGATTATGATGTGCTCGATCTCGATGCCATCAGCCTTTTGCGTTCGGACACTTTCGAGGCAATCCTCAATGTATTCACTCTGATTGTAGCTCGGTGTGATGATCGAAAACTTCGTCCGGGCCAATTTTGAGGTGAGTGCGGTCTTGTCCTGCTGCCCATTGTTCAAGGCAGTATCCTCTTCAAGGAATGCATCTCCCAGTGCTCTCAACAAGGAATCGTTGGAGAAGTATTGACTGCCTATGTTGAACGCTATCGTGGTGGCCAATAATCCGTAAACTTGGTCTCTCCATCCCAAATCTATAAGCAAGCCCCGACAAGGGTGTGCCCTCAGTTGTTGAATGACGGTGCGGATGACTTCATCCGGACTCCAACTCCTGGTGAAGCATGAGTCCTGAATGAGATAATGGGCGAGATCAATGGCCGGCATGCCCTTGTGGGCGCCTCTCTCCCAGTCATGAACGAGCAATAGATCTTTTCCGTCACAACTTGTGCGGAGGTTCGGGCGGGTCAAGTCGCCATGACGTATCGAAGGCGCCAGCTTCAGCTCTTCCCATTGTTTCATGGCTTCCCCCCAAATCGGGTATGATTTCAGAATTTGAGACGCAGTGTTCCATTCTTTAAAAACCTCCAGTGGTAGCGGGTCGGATCCCATGTGCCATTCTCTCAGCAGCTGAACGATTGGGGAAATGTCAGGATTGGACCATGCGATGCCATCCTGCCAGCCCATGCACAGTTTCGCCTCATCTCCATCGCTGGTGAAGCTCCTGAGGTCTGGTGTGTGAATGTTTTTCTCAAGGCTCTCCAGCATGTCGGCTTCATGCTTGAGGATGTTTGTCCCAGCTTCCCCAAAAGCCAGTTTAACCACTGTCCAAACCTGGGGATCCCTGAATACAGCAACCGACCGCTCACACAGATGTCCCGGGCTGCCCACCATGACCCCGGCCTGTTTTCCTGCGCCCTGATGGCCCTCTTCAGCCTGCCAGGCGCGTAGAAGAGGGCAGGGTATGCCGAGCTTTATGCATGTGCGGATGATTGCCTTGAGTAGCTTGCCTTGCCCCCTTTGGGGTTGGTATAGATCCAAAGTACGCAAGGCCACCTTCTGGTCCCTGGGAATCGCGCAAAGCACCCTCCCTTTGCGTATCAACAGGCGGTATGGCGCCGATGTGTCCGCCCCCAAAGAGCGCAAGCTTCGCTCAAGAGTTTCCATGCCCTTGAAGTGATTGGGTTTAGGCATAGCTGCGATTTTTACTGTCGGGTATGGATTTGGGAAATCAGCCCTCGGAGTTTGGAGTCAACCTCCGAGATGACCTCAGCCAGTGGTTTGGTCGCATCAATAATGACAAAGTTGGGAGTGGCTTTGGATAAATCCAGGTAGCGCTCCCTGAAGCGCTCCAAGGTTTCTAAGGGTAGTTCCTGTTTGCGTGAGAGAAGAATATCAGGGGGAGCATCCAGGTAAAATACGGCATCGGGCTGGGGCATGAATCGGCTAGCCAGCCGGGCAAGACCCATGGCTGCGCCGTAACGGTATCGCTTGGGGTCAACCAGTAAATCCACGTGGTAACGGTCGTATATGACAACGCCACGTTTGCGTGCCTTGCGAATGGATTTCCACCAGCCTACCCACCAGTTCAGCCAGAGCCAGCCGAGTTTGAGGAAAGAGCTGACGGATCCACGCGGGGTCTGTCCATGGGGATCCTCAACGTTTGATTGTCGTTCCTTGGGCCCCCTTTTGATGGAGGGTCTCCAATGGCCCTCCATCACCGCAACACCTTCGGCCTGCAGTTTAAGGGATAGTTGGG
>DATNRH010001012.1 GCA_036703605.1 Candidatus Obscuribacterales bacterium
TGTATTGGGCAGTATGGGACTTTGAAGAAAAATTCGTAGACCATTTGTTACCTCAAAGGAAATCTCATCCCAAGAGGGCTTGGATATCTGACAACACCTGGAAGTTAGTTGACCAAAAGGCAGCGCTTCGGCGCCGCCAAATCAACGATGATGGAGCGATTCAAGCGGAAGGC
The DNA here is from genome assembly GCA_036703605.1 of Candidatus Obscuribacterales bacterium. Classification (NCBI taxonomy): domain Bacteria; kingdom Bacillati; phylum Candidatus Melainabacteria; order Candidatus Obscuribacterales; species Candidatus Obscuribacterales bacterium. The sequence goes on from DATNRH010001012.1 coordinate 174, forward strand.
CGCCGCCTCAACCGGCAAATCCAACAGTCGCTGAAGGCTGACCGGAAACTGCGGGTTGAAAAAGCAGGAGCCCATATTGAGGCATCCCTGCAGGCGGATGACCTTCAGGGAGCTTGGAACTGTCTCAAAGCCTGGTACCGCGAGGCTAGCGACAGAGTCCCCAAGCCCTCTCGGAAGGACTTGGAGGCGGTGACACAGGAGCGTGTTGCACTATACACGAAGGAAGCGGAAGCCAATCTTGGTGACCCAATCCCCGTGGTAGTGGACCCTTTCAACATCTCTGATGACGTCCCGTCACCATACGAAGTTGCAACTGCAGTGCAAGGACTTCGATCGGGAAAGGCTCCCGGCCCATCGGGCCTGCGAGTCGACCAATTAAAGGATTGGTTGAGAGTCGCGGAAGGCAACGAGGCAACTCCAGCCCAACGCGAACCTTGGGACACGGTGGTGTCTTTGGTTCAACATTGCTACGCCTCAGGCGACCTCCCAACGGAGGCCACCTGGGCAACTGTCGTCCTTCTCCCAAAGGACGACGGCGGTGTCAGGGGCATTGGCCTTCTAGATGTCATCTGGAAGGTGCTAATGAAAATTGTCGACTCGCGCACAAAGCAAGGCGTCAAGTTTCATGATTGCCTCCATGGGTTCCGGGCCCACCGAGGCACTGACACCGCCATCATCGAAGCCAAGCTGGCCCAACAGCTAGCTGCCATCCATCAGGTACCCTTCTATGAGCTCTTTATTGATCTCAAGAAGGCCTATGATACGATGGATCGCCGACGAGCACTGTTGATTTTAGAGGGATATGGCGTAGGTCCACGGGCACGCCGCCTGTTGGATACTCTCTGGACTCGACAACAAATGGTGGCAAGGCAGAGTGGATTCCATGGGGAGCCCTTCGGAGCCACTCGTGGAGGCACCCAAGGGTGTATCTACATGCCGACACTATTTAACGTGGTAGAAGACGCTGTTTTACGGTACTGGCTCACTCAGGTTGTTCCTGATCGGCCGGCTACTGTTCAACACGGCTTTCAACAGTTGGTAGCTGAAAAGCTAGCACTGTTTTATGCTGATGATGGCCTCGTCGGAGCACGAGACCATCAGTGGCTCCAATGGGCATTTGATGTCCTGGTGAGCCTCTTTCGGCGTATTGGTCTGCAGTGCAACGTGAACAAGACTAAGGCAATGATCTGCCACCCAGCTCCCATCCCAGGGCCCCTCTCCCAGGCGGCTTACCACCGCCGAATGGAGGGTGATGGAGACTCATACATGCAGCGTAAGCGCCGTAAGGTGCACTGTCAGGTCTGCAATGCTGAGCTCTCCGCTGGGTCTCTCCGGCAACATATGCGTAGCCAACACTCCACTGAGATGCAGCCTGCAATAGGCACAGCACCAGTGGCAGCAACGGCACCTTACGTGTGTAGTTTCCCACGGATAGCCAACTCAGTTGACTGTCCAGTTGAAGGATGCCCGGGAAGGGCATCCTCAAGGAGAGGTCTCCGGATCCATTTCATGCATCGTCATCCACTGGACGTTATCCACATCCCTGAAGAAGGCCCAGTGCCTCTTCCCCGGTGTGAGTTCTGTGATATGTTCGTAACGCATGATGCCATCCGTCGGGGACACAGCTTCTCCCAGCTGTGTCGCACTGGCGCTGCTGCCAAGCAGTGTCGACATGCCCAGGAGG
>DATNRH010001013.1 GCA_036703605.1 Candidatus Obscuribacterales bacterium
AAATCCTCAGAATACTTTCTATGGCATCAAGCGCTACATCGGTCGGCGCTATAGCGAATTGCCTCCGGAGTCGAGGCGGGTACCCTACACCATTCGGCGAGATGAGGTGGGTAACGTGAAGGTGCAATGTCCGCGCTTGCAAAAAGAATTCGCCCCGGAAGAAATTTCGGCCATGGTCCTACGCAAGCTGGTGGATGAAGCTAGTCGCTACCTGGGTGAAACGGTGACGGGCGCGGTGATTACGGTGCCAGCCTATTTCAACGATGCCCAGCGGCAGGCTACCCGCGATGCGGGGCGGATTGCTGGGTTAGAAGTGAAGCGGATTATTAATGAACCGACCGCAGCTGCTTTGTCCTATGGGTTAGATCGCCGAGACAGCCAGCGGATCTTGGTGTTTGACTTGGGTGGCGGTACCTTTGATGTGTCTGTGCTGGACATCAGCGATGGCGTCTTTGAGGTTAAGGCCACTAGCGGCGATACTCAGTTGGGCGGCAGTGACTTTGACCGCAAAATTGTCGATTGGCTAGCGGAGCAGTTTCTGGAAGCAGAAGGCATTGATCTACGGCGCGATCGCCAAGCCCTGCAGCGACTGATGGAGGCAGCGGAGAAGGCTAAAATTGAGCTATCTGGGGTTACCAATACGGAAATTAATCTACCGTTTATCACGGCTACGCCGGATGGCCCCAAGCATCTTGAGACTCGGCTCACGCGATCGCAATTTGAAGGACTTTGTGGTGACTTGATCAGCCGCTTACAGCTTCCTGTTAAACAAGCGATCGCTGATTCAGGACTGCCGCCGAGCCAAATTGATGAAGTCATTCTGGTGGGTGGCGGTAGTCGAATGCCGATGGTGCAGCGGTTGGTGCGATCGCTGATTGACCTAGAGCCGAATCAAACGGTGAATCCTGATGAAGTGGTGGCGGTGGGCGCGGCGATTCAAGCCGGTATCCTCAACCAAGATATTCAAGACATTTTGCTGCTGGACGTGACGCCGTTGTCTATTGGTCTGGAAACCATTGGCGGCGTCATGAAAAAACTGATTCCGCGCAATACCACCATTCCCGTACGGCGATCGGATGTGTTTTCCACGGCGGAAAATAACCAAACCTTGGTGGAGGTGCATGTTCTCCAAGGAGAGCGGGAAATGGTGGCAGACAACAAATCCCTAGGCCGCTTTAAGCTCATGGGCATTCCCCCAGCGCCGCGCGGTGTGCCGCAAATTCTCGTGTCTCTGGATATCGATGCTAACGGTATTCTTCAGGTGACCGCCCTCGATAAAACCACTGGTCGAGAACAGGGCGTCACCATTCAGGGCGCTTCCACTCTGAGTGAGGAGGAAGTCAACCGTATGATTCAGGAGGCGGAGCAGTTTGCTGATGAAGATCGGGCGAAGCGAGAACGAATCGAGAAACGCACGAAAGCTGAAGCCCTGACATTTCAGGCTGAACGCTTGTTACGTGAAGTGGCCCTAGACTTTGGAATGCAGTTTGCCGGCAGCTATCGCCGTCGTATTGAGCGATTGGTGCAGGATCTGCGGGATTGCCTGGATCGCAAGGATGACCGGGGTATTGATATGACCCAGTCGGAACTGCAGGATGCTCTCTACGATCTGCGCCAGGAAGCTTACCAATTTGCCAAGGAGGAAGAAGAGGAAGACGACTTCTTTGGATCCATCCGTCGCACAATTGCCAATCTGGGCAAAGACGATGATGAGTATGATTATTACGATCGCCGTAGGGATCCCTACGATCGCGATCCCTATGCTCAGGATCCTTATAAGCGTTCTCCTTACCAGGATCCCTATCAGCGTGATCCCTATACTCAGGATCCCTATCAGCCGAATCGTGATCCTTATCGGGCAGAGCCGTCGCGATTTGATGCCGGTCGCCGTGATCCCTATCAGTCCTATGACTATCGGCAAGATGCGCCTAGTCGGGATACCTATGCCCAAGATTCCTATAATGCGCGTCCTCCCCGAGATCCCTACAGCAACGATCCCTACGATGCACGCCCTCCCCAGGATCCCTATACCCAGGATCCCTATAATGCGCGTCCTCCTCGGGATCCCTATAGTGATCGTCCTAGCAGGGATTCGTATAGCAAAGACCCCTACAATGATCGTCCTCCTCGGGATCCCTATAGCGATCGCCGCCCGGCTGCTCCCTCCGATCCCTATGCGGCTCGTCCCCCCTTGGGTCGCCCGCGAGGAGAGCGATCGCCTGCATCACCGCCTAACGACTATGACAATCGCCGCACCCCCCGCTATTCTGACGATGAAGAGTGGGGCGATGAGGATGAATGGCTCTAAGGTGCTGCTGAGGGGCGATCGCCTATCCTCTAGACCTTTCTTTTGATACCTTCATCTCGTTCACATAACGCTCTGATTCATTTGCCGTGCCCAACGCCTCTATGCAAAACTTCCGGAACTACTATCAAATCTTGGGAGTTCCTCGGGACGCTACGCTTGACGATATCAAAAAGGCATTTCGTGCCTTGGCCCGCAAATATCACCCAGACATGAATCCGGGGGATAAGGCGGCGGAGGAAACGTTTAAAGATCTCGGTGAGGCCTATGAGGTGTTGTCAGACGTCAGTCGCCGAGAACAGTACGATCGCTTCAGTCAATATTGGAAGCAGCCTGGATTCCAGCGAAAAGCCCGGAGTGGCCGAGGTACGGCCGATGATATCAACTTTAGTGATTTCCCAGACTTTAATAGCTTTGTCGATCAATTGCTGAATCGCCGGGAGGAAACGGTTGCTCGCACCACTGCGCCTCGCTCAGCCTCTCCCCGTCCGGCAGCTTCCACTGCAGCCCCCCCGCGGCCAACGCCTGCTGGCACAGCACCTCGGCGATCGCCAGCGCCTAAATCTGCAGCAGCCAATCCTTCCCCCCGTGCTCGGGATACAGAGGCCCGCCTGACGGTGCCCCTCGAAACGGCCTACGCGGGTGGACGGGAGCGCATTCGTCTAGAAGATGGGCGATCGCTAGAGGTGAATATGCCGGCGGCCATGGTGAATGGACAGCGGATTCGCCTCAAGGGGCAGGGATCCCAAGGAGGCGATCTCTATCTAAAAATCACCCTTGCTCCCCATGCTTTTTTTAGCATCGAGGGAGCGGATATCTACTGCAAGGTACCGGTGACGCCCAGTGAGGCGATTCTTGGTGCGGCTGTGGAGGTTCCAACCCTAGATGGCCCGGTGAAAATGTCTATTCCGGTGGGGGTGCAGCCAGGACAAAAGTTACGCTTGGCGGGTAAGGGATACCCCATTGAGGGGCAGCGGGGCGATCAAATTGTGGAGATTGTTCTGGCTCTGCCGAAGGAACTCACCACCCATGAACGGGAACTCTACGAGAAACTGCGGCAGCTTGAAACCTTTAACCCTCGGGGGCATTTTTTCTTGTAAGGCTTATGCAGATAGCTAGTCAACCCGAACCTGCTAGTGGCGGGATGGGATTTTTATTGCGGATGTGCCGCTCATGAGCAGCAAGCCAATCAGCACTAGCTTGATGAACCACGGGGTCAAGAATAGGCTCACAAAGAGACAGAAGAGGGCAACGAGTAAGGCTAGCAGAGTAATGCCTTCTGCTTCTTCCGCAAGGTGGGTGCCAACGTAGAAGGAGGCGATCGCTAAGCCTAGGGCAATCAGGCTAAGTCCAATCATGGGACAAACCTCTAAATGAGGATAGGCGCGTTAACGGGCGGCTAGGGCTGTTGCTCTGGGGCAAACATCTCTGAGCCGCGGCAGCGCTTAGATCACTAACATTCCCTCAGAATACCCAAAACCCGTCAGATTTGGGGCAATTTGAGCTAAATCTTGAGTCAAATCCTGTAACGGAATCGTTGCGGTTCATGGCTAAGCATAAACTTTAGT
>DATNRH010001014.1 GCA_036703605.1 Candidatus Obscuribacterales bacterium
ACCGTCCCTCGGTGCGACCCTGTGTGGAGAGCTGAAGCACACGACCTTCATACAAAAGTGACGCATGTGTGACCTTTGTGCCACGCATGTCCACTGAGAGCAAGCATTTAAAGAGCTCAGCGCTAGACATGTTAGCAAGAACCTGAGAACGAACGTCCTTGTCCCCTGGGCGAGACACTGGGGCTTTGCTAGGAGCCTGCATGCCTCGACGCGAGGTTCGTGGAGCCTTGCCAGGTGCATGTTGTCTGACAGGTGTAGCAGAGGAGTCCTGGCTGTCAGCAGAGTTCTCGCTGCCACTGCGGTGGGTTGACGGCGCTGATTGACGCTGATGCCGCTGCTTGCTCCGAATAACGGCCATTTTGAGAATCTCAGTGCAGGTTTCTGGTCCCAGCTCCGCTTTTTCAAGCCTCTCACAAATGTGGTTGATAGCGTCGTCGGCCAGTTGCACACAGTATTCCTCTTGCAACATGTGTTGATGACGATATCTCAAGCTGGATGTGTGTCTGTTGACTACGAACTCTGCCCAACCGCACTTTTGGAGTTTTTTCAAAGTCACTTGCTTCACTGCTTGCAGTGTGTGTAGTGCAGACTCCGCGAAAGCATCTTCACCGCAGATATTGGCTGGATGCAATCCAGGGTACAATCGAAACCCTTTTGTTTCGGGGACACTAGGGGACAGGCTACCACAAGTCCTGTGCCCAACACAGGACCAGTACTCAAACCATCTTCTCCCGCGGTAAGAGGTTTATGGGGGGTGCTGCTTCGCCTCAAATAGAAGAAGGTCCTTATTGCAGCATATTGACCAGGCAAGCAGGTAGCCCTCATCCCCCTCGCAAAGGGGCCGTGGTGTCCCGTGTGCTAGGAGTGTGGAAAACATCACCAGTGTGTCGCCTGTGGTGGGGACGCCCAGGCTCAGGCTGGTCAGGCAGAACTTGCTCCCGCTCTTGGGTTCTGGAGAGGATAAGATAGAAAGAATGGGCTTACCGCTTGCACTGTTGTGCCAGCCAATAAAGGCATGTCCAACATCTCGCGTGTCCACATGTTCTGAGACCACCACTGGATGACCGGGCGTCTGGTGGGAGCAAACCACGCGATTCATCGCTGGACAGTCATCCAGGCCATAAGCACTAGTGCGGCGATCTCCAAGCAGCGCCTCAGCCTCGGTTTGAAGCCGCTGCAGGAACCCTGGAAAGGCACGATGCATTTGTGCCGCCATCTTGCCAAACGCTTCCCTCATGAGTGGGCGAGAGTGATCTGAATTTGGGTCAGCAGTTGCTGTAGAGAGAGAGAGAGAGAGAGAGAACAAGAACAAGAACAAGAAAGGAGAGAGGGAGGGAGGCAGCGGAGGGCTCTACCTGCAGTGTCAGCCACGGCGAGAGGTACATCCTTCGCTACATAGTCACGCACTTGACGCTCTCCTGGCACTGACGTTGGTGCAGTGGTTAATCCGTCAAGCACGATGAACTCTCCCATAGTTTTTCTAGCATTGCTTTTGAGGTTCTTCTTTGAGCAGTACTCCTTTCTGGTTCGCTTGACGCGGAGAATGTGTTTGGACAGCTCTGCACCAGTGATGCCATAGAGAGCAGAAATGAGAGATTTGCCTTGCACCACAACAGCCACCACCTGTGTCAGTGCGGTGGCCCAGACAATCAAAGAGCCAGGCTTGCCAAACTTCTCAAACTCATGCACATCCAATCCAAGGA
>DATNRH010001015.1 GCA_036703605.1 Candidatus Obscuribacterales bacterium
AATGGCCCCTCCCATTTCAGCATTGTGAAGAGGCTCGGAGGGGCACTGTCAAAGCCAGTCTACCAAAAGAAAAAGCCCCCACCCATAAAAGGTGAGGGCAACCGAATCACGAAGGAAACGGCGGTGTGGAACTACTGTACCACCTTTTCGCGCCGCTCAATCTCACGCTGGACATACCACGCCGCCTTACGCAAATCCTCCAACGCATCCGCCTTCAAATCAGCACGCCAAATATACTTCACCGCATTACCCAAACAAAAACCCATATGCTCCGTCACCTGAATAGCCTCAATGCCAGACGGGTGCGACGTGTAATGGGCGGGGTGGTCTACGGGGTCATGGACATTTACCCGCAGGCCAGTGTTGGGATCAATCGTGTCACCTTTCATGGCATATACCATTAGGCCATCTCTGGCAACTCAACCATGCCCGCCACCGACATCTCAAACATGCGACCACCCTCAACCGCATCACCCATCTCATCATGCTCATGGATATGCAAAGGACTAATAATCACCTGCGGATCATTGCCCACCTTATCCATGTGAGACATCACAAACACAAAAGCCTCCTGCACGCTCCCCACCACTTTTGCATAGCGGGCCGTATACTCCGTAGGGGTTTCAGTCAGTTCCATAGCCAGCCGCCCTTGCTTGACCGCTAAGCCACTGAGAGCGCTCGCGTGATATGGAGACATCCCTAATCACTCTGCCGTCTCGCTCAATGCAGGCGGGGTTGGGCTTATTGGCCTTCACATCCTCCACCAGCCGCCGCAGCGTCGCAACATGGGCAGGATCATCCGACAAAACCTCCGGGTCAACACCACCCAGCACCGCATCACTCAAGCGATCAATCGCCGTCACCAGTGAGCGGATCGTATCCCGGCTCACACGATCAAGCCCCACTTCCATCTTCATATCGCCCGCCTTAGCCATTGGTGACCTCCTCGTAAGTCGCAGCAAAGATGTCTGGCTTGCACGGGTAGAACTCGCCCTGCACGCCACGAATGATCCAGTCGCCGGGGCTGGCCGTCATAACTCCCTCAAGCGTCGATATTCGGATGCAGTTACCGCTTGGCTCAAACCGATCGCGCCATGTCGCCGTCCCGTCATAATCAAGAACCCAATTGATTACTGGCGTGGCGTCTTCCGCTGTTCCGTCCCATAGCATTGCCTCAATAATCACCGGCTTCTTTCGGAAACGCTTTACTTCACTCACTTCCCCTCCTTCATCAACCGCCGCGCATAAAACGCAGCATCCACGATGTCTAAAGCATCAGCATCATCAGCCACCTCAAAAAACATGCGCCCCTCCCCCGCAACATCCAGGCTCCACACGTTCATATCCGAGCCACAATCATGCAAAGCAATCACCAACTCGACCGCACCGTAGGGGTCATTGCTTTCCTGGCTGAGAATCCTCATAGCAGAAAACCTAGCACATCACTTCCGCGCTGGGTTTGCGTCGAATTGAACCCACTGGGTTTTCTCATCCCAAAGGTATTCACACGCCCCCCCGACA
>DATNRH010001016.1 GCA_036703605.1 Candidatus Obscuribacterales bacterium
CCGGGAAAGATATCAGCATGGGGGGAGTATTGGGAACGGCCCTGATGTTGCTAGAAACCTCTCAATGTGGCGCGGTGATTGACTTAGAGGCGATTCCCTGCCCGCCATGCTTGGATTTATACCAGTGGCTGCACCATTTTCCGAGCTATGGTTTTTTGCTGAGTGTGCGCCCCCATCAGGTGGAACGAATCCAGGCTCAGTTTCGTGGACGAGATCTGCACTGTGAGGCGATCGGGCGGGTGGACGATAGCCAACAATTGACGTTAACCTGGGGCGCTGAAACGGCGATGTTGTGGAATTTAATAGAGCAACCCTTGACCGGCTGGGCACCGTCAGACGATCGCTAATGGGCCGTTGTCCGGCGTTGTATCGATGGCAAAGGTGGGACGAATCAAACCAATGAAAACCCTTACCAGCCATTCTGCATCTGTCTGCTCCTGCTCAATGGGGTATGGGGTGAATGGTAATTCAAACCTCTAGCCACCCATGACGCATCAGTTCATATACGGCCTGTACGCGCGTTTTGACGTTCAGTTTTGCCAGCGTATTATTGATATGAAATTTGACGGTGCTCTCACTGATATGAAGCTGTCCGGCAATTTCGCGATCGCGCAACCCTTGGGTCAGTAGGCACATCACATCATGTTCGCGGGACGATAGCATTTTCTGGGTGTTTTCCCCATCATGGATGCCCCAGGTATTGCCCTCTAAGACCGCCATAATCACGTCCCGTAGAACAGTGGAGTCTGTATCTAGGCTGATTTGGGCGACAACGCCTTGGGGATAACGGGGACTGCCCATGGAGGAAGGATGAACCCAAATGACGCGATCGCTTCCGTGGATCTGATCGGGCTGATCTGTAATGAGTGGAATGGATGGATCTGGGACGGTTGACAGGACAAACCCTGCAGTCGTGACCATTTGGCTAAAGGCACATTGCAAAACGGCCGAGCGACATTCGACCCTAACGTATCCGTTGGTTTCGGGCTGGCTGTAGGGCAGTTTTAGGGTAATCTGCACGACTTTATTCAATGTCCCTATCGTAGTTGTTAGGGTGCCACCCAAACTAGCACTCGCCAGTAAGATCGGTCTAAACGAGGATGGAACAGCAATTGTGTTTCCTGAGTTGTCACGTTGGATCGATCCAGTATCGCTAGAAAGGGGGACTTCGCCGTCATGGGTCGTGATGACTAGAACATCGGCGGACACGATCGCATCTAGGGTGACGACATCCGTGGAGTAGGTCAAACTACAGGTGGTGCAATCGAGTGGCTGAACCAACTCCGTAAACTTGATGAAGAGATAGGTGAGCGATACGTCGAGCGATCGCTCGGTTCCAACCAACTTGAGGGGAATAAGGCCCAACAGTTTGGCGAGATAATCGGACAGCATGGGAGATTGTAGGGCAGATAGCCCTTGCCCTGCGAGGTGCCAGGTTTGCTGGACTTGCCGAAACTGGAGCGCGCTGCCCAAGGAAACCGTCACCGTGGTACAAAGACTGAGCAATATTTCTAGAAATTCAGGCGCAAGGGCTTCTCGGCTAAAGACGGCCAACACTCCAATCACTGTGTCAGATGTTGCCAGGGGATAGCCGGCGAAGCCCCGGAGTTGATGCTGGAGCGCCCATTCGCGATCGCGCAGCCACGGCTCATCTAGGAGGTTATTGCTGAGGAAAGAAACTCGATTCTGGGCAATTTTCCCGACTTTGAACGCCCCCATGGGAACGGTGCTGAATGCCCCATCGGTGCGGGTGTAGAGGCCAGCCGAACCAATCATTTTGAGATGCGTACGATCGGGCTCTACTAACCAAATGCGTGCAAGCGCACAGTTGAACTGATTGACCAGCCCTTGAGTGACACGGTTGGCGATCGCCCTAGTATCTAGACAAGCGTAGATATCTTGAGCAATCTGATTGGCCCGCTGCAACTCGAACATGAGGCGCGGTGCATTCAGGCAATCCACAACAGAATCGGACACAGGTACCCACATCAAACAGAGTTCACTCTATTGAGCCGCAAGGTGGGAGTCGGTTTCTGTGTTGAATGCCACAAAGTAGATGCGATTGCGCCGCCTGCATATAGTAATGATAGGATTGTGCGGTGCTACAACAGTCTCTCCACGACACATTCACCCCTAACGATTTCACCAGGGTTCTATCTTTCAGTCTATTGGTGGCACATCCATTTCTATCGCGGCTGAGGGGCTGAATCGCTGAACGGTCTAGTCTTTGAACACGATCGAGGGACAAAGGGGCCGCGATCGCCATTCTTTGTCAAAACATCGCTTGATGCGGCCCTTCCTGTCCTTACCGCTAAACCTGCTCAGTGTGTATTCAAAGATACAGGACGACAACGAAGCAAATCCTACTGTGCAGAAGAAGCGCAACATCCAGAGTCTCGTCGTCCAGCGTTGCGCCTTGTTTGGCATCATATCGCAGTGAACCTAAGTGAACCTGTTGCTGGGAGGCAACGTCACCCATGACCACCCATTACTCAGTTGCTATTGTTGGTGGAGGGCAGGCTGGCCTGGCCGTAAGCTACTATCTCAAGCAAAACGGCATTGATCATATCCTGTTCGAGAAACATAAGATTGGCTATTCCTGGCGATCGCAACGATGGGATTCGTTTTGCTTGGTCACACCCAATTGGCAATGTATTTTACCGGGCCATCCCTACTCTGGTGATGACCCCCACGGTTTTATGCAGCGGGACGAAATTGTTCAGTACATCGAAAGCTATGTGGCGGCCTTCAATCCCCCAGTCAAGGAAGGAGTTGCTGTCCATCATTTGTATCAACAGGGGCAAGGCTTTGGGCTAGAAACCAGCATTGGACATTTCACAGCCGATCAGGTTGTTGTAGCGACGGGCGGCTATCATCGACCCAAAATCCCCGCCCTCTCTCAACGCTTTGCTCCGGAGATCGTACAAATTCATTCATCAGAGTATAAAAATCCGGAATCCTTACCCGACAAAGGTGTTCTTGTCATCGGAACTGGACAGTCGGGCTGTCAAATTGCAGAAGATCTCCATCTTGCCGGTAAGCAAGTTCATCTTTGTGTGGGAGGGGCTCCCCGTTCTCCCCGAAAATATCGAGGTAAGGATGTAGTTGCCTGGCTAGATGAAATGGGTTACTACGACCTCTCCATCGATCAGCATCCAGATAAGCATAAAGTACGAACAAAAACCAACCATTATGTAACGGGACGAGGCGGCGGTCGAGAAATTGACCTGCGGCATTTTGCCCTAGAGGGAATGCAGCTCTACGGGCATCTCAAGGATATTCAAGGGAGCCGCCTTACCTTCCAGCCTAATCTCAAACAAAACTTAGATGCGGCTGATGCCGTAGCCGAAAGCATCAAGCGAACCATTGACGGATTTATTGAGAAGCACCATCTTGAAGCGCCAACCGAGCCGCCCTACCAACCGGTATGGGAGCCTCAGACGGAGCAAGCTGAACTGGATTATCAATCTGCCAATATTGGTACTGTGATCTGGTGTACCGGCTATACCATGAACTATGAATGGATTGATATTCCGGTGTTCGATGGTAAAGGATATCCTGGACATGAGCGTGGGGTCACCGTTGTGAGAGGATTATATTTCTTAGGATTGCCGTGGCTCTATACCTGGGGGTCGGGGCGTTTTTCGGGGATTGATCGAGATGCAGCGTATCTGGCAGATTGTATCATAGCTAAGCAGCGAGTTGCCCAACCGGATAGCTCTGACGGGATCAACCAGGTTGCTCTTGGATCGTAGCGCGTTCAGGGTTTAAACTGCTGCCTTAGGGCTGATTGTGGATTGGTTTTACCCTACAAAGCCATGATTAACACACCACAATGCGCTAATCATTAGTTTTATTACTTTGTCAATTAATGATGCGAATTGCTCTGCTCACCTATTCCACGAAGCCACGCGGCAGTGTGATCCATACTGTTGAATTGGCAGAAGCTCTAGCGGCGCTGGGGCAAGACGTATGTATTTTTGCCTTGGATAAGGGTGATGGAGAACTGTATCGAGCGATCGCCTGTGACTATCGACTAGTACCCAGTCAGTCCGCCCCGCCAAGTATTGACCGCCTGATTCAGCAGCGAATTCAGGACTATGTCGATTTTTTCCAAGCTTGTTTTGAGCGTGGTGATGCTCCTTACGACGTCTACCATGCGCAGGATTGCATTAGTGCAAACGCGCTGATTATGCTGCGATCGCAGGGATACCCGATTTCCCATATTCTGCGAACGGTTCATCATATTGAAGCCTATACCAGTCCTTACCTACAACACTGTCAGGAAACATCCATTCAGTTACCCGATCGCTGTCTTTGTGTGAGCCGCCATTGGCAGCAACAGCTAGAATCGCGCTATGGTTTAGATGCGCCACTCATGGTGAATGGTGTCAATACCCGTCGCTTTAGCTGTACTGTAAACGGTACTGAATCCGGCTTGAAAGAACGCATGGGGTTATCCGGTCATCCT
>DATNRH010001017.1 GCA_036703605.1 Candidatus Obscuribacterales bacterium
TGCCAACAGCCTCAATAATTTGGCGGCGTTGTATGGAGCGCAGGGGAATTACGGGGCGGCAGAACCCCTCTACCAGAGATCGCTCTCCATCTTAGAAACTGCTTTGGGTGAAAATCATCCCAATGTTGCTATCAGCCTCAATAATCTGGCGCTGCTGTATCGAATGCAGGGGAACTACACGGCGGCGGAACTCCTCTATCAGCGATCGCTGTCCATCTGGGAAACTACCTTGGGTGAGAATCATCCGGATGTTGCCCTCAGCCTCAATAATCTGGCAGCTTTGTATCAAGCGCAGGGGAATTACGGGGCGGTGGAACCCCTCTACCAGCGATCGCTTGCCATCCGGGAAGCCACTTTGGGAGAAAACCATCCCGATGTCGCCCAAAGCCTCAATAATCTGGCAGCTTTGTATCAAGCGCAGGGGAATTATGCGGCGGCGGAACCCCTCTACCAGCGATCGCTCTCTATCTGGGAAACCACCTTGGGTGAGAATCATCCGGATGTTGCCAACAGCCTCAATAATCTGGCGGAGTTGTATCGAGTACAGGGGAATTACACGGCGGCGGAACCCCTCTATCAGCGATCGCTCTCCATCCGAGAAACTGCTTTGGGTGAGAATCATCCCAATGTTGCCCTCAGCCTCAATAATCTGGCGGAGTTATATCGAGCGCAGGGGAATTACACGGCGGCGGAACCCCTCTATCAGCGATCGCTGTCCATCTTAGAAACTGCCTTGGGCGAAAATCATCCCGATGTGGCTACCAGCCTCAATAATCTGGCGCTGTTATATGAAGACCGGAGGAATTACGCGGCGGCGGAACCCCTCTATCAGCGATCGCTCACTATCTATGAAACGGCGTTGGGTGAGAATCATCCCGACGTTGCCAACAGCCTGAATAATCTGGCTGGGTTGTATCAAGCACAGGGAAATGTGGCCGCAGCACTGCCGCTGTTTGAACGAGCTGCGGAAAGTCGAGAATCCCAACTTGAGCTAACCCTAGCGGTCTCCTCCGAAGCGCGGCGGAGGGCTTACCTAGCCACGTTTGCAGGAGAAACTAACTGGGTAATTTCCTTGAATCTTCAAGACGCACCGGACGCAGCTCCCTTGGCGCTGACGACCCTACTCCGCCGCAAAGGGCGAGTCTTGGATGCTACGGCAGAGAGCTACGCCACCCTACAACAACAGTTAACCCCAGAAAACCAGGCGTTGCTGGATGAATTGCGTCAAATCGACACTCAGCGAGCTAACTCATTTTTTGATGAACCCGTGGAGGGGCAGGCAGAACTGGTAGCCTCTCTAGAGGCCAGAGCCGAAGTGTTGCAAAATCAACTCGCCCGGGCCAGTGCCGTCTTCCGCACCGAGACCCAGCCCATTACCCTAGAGGCCGTGCAGCAGCAGATTCCAGCGGACGGGGCATTGGTAGAACTGGTGCGCTACGAGCCGTTTGATGCCACAGCATCCCCACAAGACCAATGGGGAGCACCACGCTATGCGGCCTACGTGCTGTTCCCCTCTGGCGAGATTCGCTCCGTGGATTTGGGGGATGCCGCCGCTATGGATGCCCAGGTCTTCACCTTCCTCGATACCCTGCGCAATCCTCGCTCCAATATTCAAGCGATCGCCCGCGCCCTCGATGCCCAACTGATGCAGCCGATTCGCGCCCTCACCGGTGATGCCACCCACCTGCTGCTCTCCCCCGACGCGGCCCTCAACCTGATTCCCTTCGCTGCCCTGATGGACGAAAGCAACACCTACCTGCTAGAGCGCTACACCTTCACCTACCTCACCTCCGGTCGCGATTTGTTGCGGATGGATCGCGGTCTAGAGCCGGAGCAGGGCCCGGTGATTGTTGCCAATCCCGACTATGGAGCCACTGAGCTAGCCGCGTCCCGTGGTTCTACCATCCGTTCCAATCCAGGCATCCCCACCGCCCAGCGCTCCACCGACTTTAGCAGCCTCAGCGCCTTCGGCTCCCTCCCCGGCACCGAAACGGAAGCGGATGCCATCATGCCCCTCTTGTCCAACGCCACCCGCTGGGACGGAGCCGAGGCCACTGAAGCTGCCATTAAGCAAGTTCAAGCGCCCAGCATCCTGCACCTCGCCACCCACGGGTTCTTCCTGCAAGACCAAGACTGTCTGGCGGTTCCCGGCGGTACCCGCACTGCCTCGATTGACGTTGTCTCCACCGTTCAAACCGACTGCGTGCCCACCCCGCGCAATATGGAAAATCCGCTGCTGCGATCGGGGTTGGTATTTGCCGGAGTGAATCAGCGGGCAAGCTTCGCTGATGATGATGACGACGGCGTGCTCACGGCTCAGGAAGTCACCCGAATGAACCTGTTCGGCACTCAACTGGTAGTGCTGTCGGCCTGCGAGACGGGGTTGGGGAATGTGGTGAACGGCGATGGGGTATATGGTCTGCGGCGGGCGTTTGTGTTGGCGGGGGCGGAAAGTCAACTGATGAGTTTGTGGAAGGTAGACGATTTGGGCACCAGTGACCTCATGCAGGGATACTATGAACGATTGCTAGCTGGTTCCGGACGCAGCGAGTCTTTACGGGACATTCAGCAAGAGTTGCTCAACACCGAAGCCTATCAGCATCCCTACTACTGGGCGGGGTTCATTGCCTCTGGTAATTGGCGATCGCTAGAGGGGCGGGAATAGAAAACTGTACAGTCGAGAGAACGCTTAAACGTCATAGAAACTGCCACGTGACCGATCATGCCAACTCACGCTTTCTGTCTCCATGAAGACAGTCTAGCTACAGAGAGAGCGATCGCTAGTTTTCATGGGTAAGAACAGAGAAGGATGTTGCCATGGGAGAGTAGCTGTTGAGCAGATTCTAGCTGCTGCCCAGAAAAGTAATTTCTGATTCATGAGCGATCGCATATACGCGTATGCGCAAAGATTAAGATGTTGATTGTTTTGAGGTAAGTGATAGCGCAACATCGGAGTATTTAAGGAGTGATGGTGGGACTAGATTATTGCAGTAACAAGTTAGTGAGTGCCCCGATAAATGACCGCATAGACTCAGAGGATTAA
>DATNRH010001018.1 GCA_036703605.1 Candidatus Obscuribacterales bacterium
GACAGCTCTTTCCTGCCGAGGCGATCGCCACTCAAAATTGGTCTGCCGTCACCCAGCGAGCCCGGCAGCTTGTGCAAGCCCTCCGTCCCTTTATCTGTCGTCGGAGCGTTGATCTTGAGGACAATAGACTCGACCAGGGGCATGATCCGGCTGAATTTCAATCACCAAGTCAACATAGTCGCACTGGTGACACATGGGTGTGATAAAGAGTTCAGGATGGAGCGATCGCCAAAAGTATAGGACAAAGGCATCAATCTCAGCATCGGACATGCCCGAGCGACCGCTGGCCTTCATGCGCTGTTCCGCATCGCGCCGCCATTGTTGACTGAGGCGATAATCGGTGGGCGAGAGCACTATCAGCCGATCCAACTGCTCCCAGAGGGGGAGATAGGCCTGCAAGGCTTGGTTAATATCGCGGGCAAATTGGCGATCGCTTTCGGTGGTAATGGGTTCGGGAGCCGTGTCAAAGACCTGGGGATCCACAGGGCGGGTGCCCACAAACCATCCTTCAAACAGCACAATATCGGCACCGGAGATCATCATCGGTTCCGCGCGATCGCCGGCTCCGTTGTGCAGGGATTTATCAAACCGAGGAATGGCAATAGGTGTTTGGGGATTGGCCTGTCGCAACTGCTGCAGCACCGATAAACCCAGGTCTACATCATGGGTGCCTGGCGGGCCGCGCCATTTCATGCGGGCATCCTGGGCCTGCAGAACTTGGCGGTCGGCATAGGTTTTATAGAGATCATCAATGGAGAGTTCGCAAACTCGGTAGCCAAGCTGGTTGAGAATCAGGGTTAAGATAGCAGCCAGGGTGGTTTTTCCAGTGCCCTGTCCACCCAAAATGCCCTGGATGAGGGGACGACCCAAGGTCTGACGCTCGGCGATGAGCTGCATTGCCAAGGGCAGCCAAAGCAACCAAAGGGTATCTAGGCGAGCTTGGCTTTCGTGAACCGACCAGCCCAGGCGATGCTGACAAAAGGGGATGAATGGGTGGTAGACCGCGCGAAACATCTGCAGGCGATCGCGTACTGCTTGCCCCACAGTTTCAGGGGTCAGACCAAAGGCATGGGCTCTGGCTTGGTCAGCAAGGGTTGCTTGTTCTAGCTCTTGGAGTAATGCTTCCTCCTCATCCGGCGATCGCGGTGTGGTGAGAGCCAGTAATCGTTGGATCAAAGCAGCCGAATCGTTCATCGCTAGCTTCCGAGAATTTGTGCTTGGATAAACATGCCATACACGAAACCAATTTTCAGTGTATTGAGAATATCTAAGAGCCAGTACGGACGAGATGGCGGTGTGGTCTCGGGCGATCGCCGACGATAGGTCACCCAGCTAATGACCTCCACTGTGAAGATCA
>DATNRH010001019.1 GCA_036703605.1 Candidatus Obscuribacterales bacterium
GACGGTCGATCGCCCCTATAATTAAAACAACGTACTTGTTGCTTAACATAATTGTAGGCTACTTTAACAACAGTAAGGTTGTCAAAGTCTAATATTGAGATTTTGTGATGATTCTTGATTGGCTCAGCAACCTAATTTGCGTCAGTGAACGACTAGCACTCCCCGACGATGATGGCCACTAAGCAGCACCCCTCCACCAAACAAGACATCCTCTACTACCTCCTGAAACAAGGGCAAGCCAAGGCCCAGGATTTAGCAGATGCTCTCAATATCAGCCCCCAGGCGATCCGGCGACATCTCAAAGATCTAGAAGATGAAGGTTTGATCCAACATCATCCAGAGCAAACGGGGATGGGGCGTCCGCAACATATTTATGGGCTCAGCCAGGAGGGGCGCGATCGCCTGCCAGCTCAATATGATGACTTTGCCCTATCGTTGCTCGACACCCTCACCGAGACCGTCGGTCGGGAACAAGTGGGAACAATTTTGCGCAAACAATGGGAGCGCAAAGCTCAAGAATACCGCGATCGCGTGGGCAACGGATCGGTGGAGGAGCGGGTAGCCAACTTGGTGAAGCTGCGGCAGGCAGAAGGCTACATGGCGGAGTGGTATTCGGTGGAGCCGGAGGATGAATCGGTGCCAGACGCTGCCCATCAAGATCAGGACGATGCCCCAGCGGAGCAGTATGTGATTACGGAATACAACTGCGCCATTTCCCACATTGCGGAGTCGTTTCCCAGCGTCTGTGGCCATGAGCTAGAGATGTTTGAAATTGCCCTAGAGGGCTGCGCCGTGAAGCGTACGCACTGGTTGGTGAATGGCGAACATCGCTGTGGGTACTTGATTCGCTCCACTAGCGATCGCCCTTCCCAGCGCCATTAAGCAAGAAATCAACGTCCTCCTAGCCAGTTCTTGACAAGGATCTCATAGAGTAGTCTGATAGCTCAGGATCCCCCCAGCCCATTGAAGCCAGACAGGCATGGATGTGTGGTTATATCCATGGAAAGGGATCGAGCCCTAGACCCTGAGCATAGACGCAACGATGATCCCCTAAGAGGATACTATGACCGAGTTTCAACCCCCCGAATTTTTGACACCGGAGGAATGTGCAGCGGTAGACCAAGCGCTGCTGTCATCCCGCGATAAGTTTTCCACCCGAGTAGCCATCTACTCCCTGCGATCGCTGAAGCAAATTGCCCAGGATACCGGCCAGCCCATCGAACAGATTGCTACGGCTGAAGTGGCCGAATGGGTGCGGCAAGATCGTACCAGCCAGGCAGGTCTGGAGATCGATGCTGGCTTTATTCGGTTTTTCACCCAGCTTGTGCTGTCATCGCTGAAACCCCTACGGCAGCTTGCAGAGCAGGAACAGGTGGCGATCGCTGAGCTGCAGCCAGAGCAAATCATAGCTTGGTTTGAGCAGGTGGCTAAGCAACGGATTGAGCAGGAGTCTCGGTAGTATGGTGCTTGATCCTACGTCGGATTCTTTCAATCCCTGGCATCTTAAACCTTGGTGGTGTCAGCCTTGGTCAATTGTGCTCACCGGCACGGGGCTGATTGGCGGCAGTTGGCTGCTGTTCCATCGCGTTTGGCTGACGGGCTTGGTCGCCATTCCCCTCGGGGTCTGGATGGGCTTTTTTGTGCTGGTTTGGCCAAGGTTGATGCGTCAATACGTAGCAGAATCTGCTGCTCAAGCCGATCTTGGCACGACCCAGTCCCCAGATTAGGCTAAACCTGCCACCTGCTCCACATCCCCCCGGCGATACATGCGGGTCTGCGATCGCCCTCGTTGCACTAGACGATGGCTGACGCCAGCCTGGTCGAGACGGCGCTGACCGACTCGGGTAGAACAATTCAGCACGTCGGCCGCCGCCTTGAGGGGAATCCACTGCTGCTGCAATCGCTGGAGAATGGCATCATCGTCGCCCTCTAGCAGGTCGGATAATAACCGCTGGGTCAGCATCCAGCAGGCCAGGGTATCGGCTGAGGCTCGGTGCGATCGCCCTACGTTAAACCCAAAATGGGCTACCAGGTTCGGCAAACTGCGCGAGGGTAGATCGGCCAGCAGCAGGCGAGATAGGGCCACGGTGCAGAGCTGTTCTGAGGCGGGGCGATCGAAGCTGTAATCCAGTCGCGCATATTCTGCCTGCAGGAAGGCGTAGTCGAAGTTTAAATTATGGGCGGTGAGTACGCCTTGGTTGAGGGCCGGCCAGTAGTGGGGCAAGATGTCTGCGGTGGTTGGAGCGGCATCTACCATGGCTTGGGAAATTCCGGTGAAGGCGACAATATTGGCGGGAATAGGAACACCAGGGTTCAGCAAGCTAGTGCGTTGATCCACTACGCCATCAGCGAGGGTGGCCTGCAAAACTGACAGTTCGGTGATGCGATCGCGCCAACCAGCCATACCGGTTGTTTCCACATCCACCACGGTGAACACTTGGGTACTCAACTGGCGATAAAACTGCAAAAGATCAAGCGATCGCATCATAGGTTTCAGAACTATCCACCATAAAAAACACTGGCTGCCATTAACGGACAACCAGTGTCAAAACTATATCAACTCTTGGGTCGAAGGTTTAACTCCTTCGTCCAGCCCTAGCCTCTAGGAACGAGATGGGCTAGAGGGTTCTGAAACTCGGTTGATTTTTGGACGACGAGATTTGGTTTGGGGTGTCCGAGAACCACCACCCGATGGACGAGACGGCCGCCGATCGTCGTCTGTAGCTTCCGGCTCCACCCGCATCCAAGAGGGACGGGTTTGGTCGTAGGCCATTTGCAAGGCTGCCGCTGCAATCATGCGAGGTTCAAACTCTTCACTGAGTTGAGACACAATCGGCAAGAAAGACGCCATGCGTTCGCCTGTTAGGGCTTCTTGCACCCGAGACTTCAGCTTGTCAATGTAGCGCGCTTCGATTTCGGCGCGGGTGGGGATCGTGCCCCACTCTAGCTTCTGGCGAATGTGGCGCTCAATGTCTCGCAGCTTGCGCTTGTCGAGGGGATGAACCAAGGAAATCGCAACCCCTTCTTTCCCAGCTCGACCCGTTCGCCCAATCCGGTGAACGTAGCTTTCCAGGCTATCAGGCAAGTCGTAGTTGATCACGTGGGTTAGGTCTTCCACGTGTAAACCACGGGCAGCAATATCGGTTGCCACCACCCAGCGCACCTGCCGTTGACGGAAGCGCAGCAGCAGCCGTTCCCGCTGAGACTGGCTGAGGTCGCCGTGGTATTCATCGACACTGTGACCAGCGGCTTGAAGCTGGCGGGTCAGTTCTGCGGCAGCCCGACGGGTGCGCACAAAGATCAGCGCTGATTCAGGATCTTCCAGTTCTAAAATCGGCTGTAGGGCCCGGGCCTTGGTCCAGCCTTTGGGGATCAAGTAGGCAACCTGGTTAATCCGGTTGGGAGCAGCCTTGGGTTGATCAATGGTCACGGTCACGGGCGATCGCAGGAATTTTGCCGATAGCTCGCGGATCACGGGATCCATGGTGGCGGAGAAGAAAGCGGTTTGGCGCTCAGCCGGAGCTTGGTTCAAGATGGTTTCCACATCTTTAATGAAGCCCATGTTGAGCATTTCGTCGGCTTCATCCAACACCAGCCAGTTGAGCTTGTCCAGCTTGAGGTCGCCCCGACCCAGCAGGTCGAGCACCCGCCCTGGCGTACCCACCACCATCTGCACACCCTTGCGCAGACGGCTGACTTGGCGTTCGACCGATTGCCCACCATACACGGTCAAGATTTGCAGACGGCGATCGGTATTGAAAAGTTGAATCGCTTGGTAGACCTGCAAAGCCAGCTCACGGGTGGGGGTCAACACCAGCGCTTGCAGGGAGCGATCGCCCACGTCGATTTGTTCTAGCATGGGCAGGGCAAAGGCAGCGGTCTTACCGGTACCCGTTTGCGCCCGTCCTACCACGTCTCGTCCAGAGAGGAGGTGGGGAATGGCCTGGGCCTGAATTGGCGTCGGCGTTTTGAAATCAAGATGGTCGAGGTGCGCTACACAGGCTTCAGATAGGCCTAAGCTTTTGAAAGAAAGAGTCATCGAGTCTCCTTGTTAATCTGTTTAAACAGAGACACGACTGAGCGCGCCTCTTAACTGCGTCTTGGAATCCGCAATCTGACCATAGAGGTCATAGACATCGGCTGATGTGATTTCAACCGGAACCATTGTCCCTAGGCGAGCCGTGCCCTGAACGTAGACCAGCCCGTCCACATCTGCAGAAAAGCGGGGCGATCGCCCAATTAACTCACCGGTCTCAGGATGTTCTTGCTCAATCAATACATCCACAACGTGTCCAACTTCAGCCTGGTTGCGCCGGAGCGAAATCGGCTGCTGAAGCTGCATTAAGCGATCGCGCCGAGCATCCATCACCGCTTGGGGCAATGGATTGGGCAGATCGTAGGCTGGAGTTCCTTCTTCGGGGGAAAAGGTAAACACACCCACGTGATCAAACTCATGGCGCTGAACAAATTGGCAGAGGTGCTCAAAATGTTCATCCGTCTCGCCCGGAAAACCCACAATAAAGGTGGTTCTCAGAATGGCCTCGGGGAGAGCGGCTTTAATCCGCTCAATGATGCGATCGTTCACCTGCCCCTGCCATGGACGGTTCATGGCGCGCAGCACCTCGGGGTGGGAGTGCTGCAAGGGCAAATCTAGGTAGGGCAATACATTAGGAGTATTGCGAATGGCTTCAATTACCTTGGGCGTTAGGCCCGTGGGGTAAGCGTAGTGCATCCGAATCCAAGGTACCTCAACCTCTCCCAAGGCCTGCAACAGCTCGGCTAGCTTGGGCTCACCGTAGAGATCCATGCCGTAGTTGGTGGTGATTTGGGAGATGAGAATAATCTCCTGCACTCCTTCTGCAGCAAGCTGGTTGGCTTCTGCCACGATCGACTCAATGGAGCGCGATCGCTGATTGCCCCGTAGATGGGGAATAATACAGAAGGCGCAGCGGTAGTCACACCCTTCGGCCACCCGCAGGTAGGCCATGCTTTCAGTGGTGGTGCGATAGCGAGGAACCGTTTCATCGGCGATGTAGGTCGGCTCTGACGAGACTTCCTGCACGCGCTCCCCGGCCTCTGCCCGGCGCACCACGTCTACAATTTTGTTGTAATCACCAGTTCCCACCACCGCAACGGCTTCGGGAATTTCATCAAGCAACTCTTGCTGAAAATGTTGGGCCATGCAGCCCGTAATTACAATTTTCTTGTTGGCTTCCGCCAGTTCTACCAGGGTTCGCACCGACTCTTCTCGGGCTGCCTGGATGAAACTACAAGTGTTAACAATGACGTAATCTGCGAGGCGCTCATCACTATCAACATGGTATCCGGCTTGAACGAGAAGACCCAGCATATGCTCGGTATCAACCCGATTCTTTTCACAGCCTAGATGTGATACAGCGATGGTTGGCGAATTGCCCATAGGGTTCTTCTAAAGTCTGGCTCAAGGAAAATAACACTGATCAGAGAGGTGGTAACACGACTCTTGTGAAACCACAGCAACCTTAATGACTAGGAGGTATGGCTTGTGATCAGTAGGGTTAGCGGAACGACTAGCTTACAGTACATGCCTCGATCGCAAGCTGCTCGTCGTTCCTGCCTAAAGCCTGAACCTCATCGCACGGGAGGATTATAGGCGTTTCATCCTAAAATCTGGAGCCCTTCAGCCGCAATCGATTGTGCTGCACTGGGCAGCGATCGCTATAGTAACGCAAAACAGCACAACATAACTACACAATTTAGCCCGAAGTCCCATAGAAAGGTGAAGAAAGGTTGACCATTTGGATCCAGGAAGCCCACGATAGGTCGGCGCGGGGAAGACCCATTGCTGCTAAAGTTATTTTTAGGAGCGATCGCCTCCTCTACACCAAATCAAGGCTGATTGTTAGGGCATGATACAGGCTGGCAACACCGTTCCATAAGCTTCTTGGCGGCATGACAGCAGGGTATCCGCTGACCTATGTATTCAGCGCTGGGGATGGGTCATCGGGGTATTTGCCTTGATGGTGCATCTTCCTGGCTCTACCATAGGCCGTCCTATCATTAGATTGGCTATAGGCCTCTGATTTGGTAGGGTTACTATCTAACAAACCCCTTCACCTGTTCCTGACTCCATGCGATCGCAAACGGTTGGCGAATAGGTGATTCACCTTGACGAGAATCCTGGTTTGTTTGCCCGAGGGGCAGACCATCCCGTTCTCCCTAGGTCGGCGACCCCATTTCATGCTCATCTAGTTTGTTATCGAGTCCGAGTAGTTCAGACCCGTGGACTTAAAAAAAATCTTCAAAACTGCTAACCCGATTATTGGGGTCATTCACCTCTTGCCCTTGCCGACGTCTCCCCGTTGGGGGGGCAACCTCCAGGCCGTGATTGACCGAGCCGAACAGGAAGCCGCCGCCCTCTCCTCTGGAGGCGCAGACGGTATCATTGTCGAAAACTTTTTTGACGCACCGTTTACCAAGGATGCTGTTGATCCAGCGGTGGTCAGCGCCATGAGTTTGGTGGTGCAACGCCTCAAGCATTTGGTGACCCTACCCATCGGGGTCAATGTGCTGCGCAACGATGCTCAAAGTGCCATGGCGATCGCCACCTGTGTGCGGGCCCAGTTCATCCGGGTGAACGTGCTCACGGGGGTTATGGCCACCGATCAAGGGCTGATTGAAGGACGGGCCCATCAGCTTTTGCGCTACCGTCGGGAGTTGGGCAGTGACGTCAGCATCTTTGCCGATGTGTTGGTGAAACATGCTCGCCCCCTAGGGTCGCCGAACTTGACCACCGCTGTACAGGAAACCATTGAGCGGGGGTTGGCTGATGGTGTCATCCTTTCAGGCTGGGCCACCGGTAGTCCGCCGACCCTGGAAGATTTAGAGCTAGCTAGCGCTGCTGCTGGGGGTACGCCCGTCTTTATTGGCAGCGGTGCCACCTGGGACAACATTCCTAAGCTCATCCAAGCAGCGGATGGGGTGATTGTTTCTAGCTCCCTGAAACGGCGGGGACGCATCGAGCAACCCATCGACCCAATTCGGGTCAGCCAGTTTGCGGAAGCCATGCATCGTGGTTTGGCAGACAAGTCTAAATCCGCGAACGCTCCCCTCTCCATGAACTCGTCGATAGCGGTGTCTCCCTAAAAGCTGACGGGCTGCCCCATTTTGTCCCTTCGTTCCCCGACCCCTTCGCCCACGGTGAGGAGAAGGGGAGCAAGAAAGTTTGCGTGCCTTCCAAACCCCTCGCCCGTTCTGGGAGAGGGGTTTAGGGTGAGGGTCTTGGGGGGTGTCAGTTTACTAGTCTGGATTCGGTGACTTGAGCTTGGCCTGTCCGAGATTCTAGGCGTGAAGGGTACACTACTAATGGTTGATCTTGCAGCAGCGATCGCTGTCGCTGACTGCCCAGATCCTGATCTGCGATCGCAGACTAGTATTGTACAAGTGTTTGTCAAAGGGAGGGTTTATGAGCCGTCGATCTCGAAGAACACCCTGGCTCCATCGTTGGTCGCGGTACATTATCACGGCGATCGCCTGCGTGGGCGCGATCGTGACCGGGTGGTTGACCTATGAAAAATTAACTGGCGGGACAGCGGCCTGTCCCACGGAGGGCTGTACCCAGGTCTTGTCCAGCCCCTATGCCGAGGTGTTTGGCATTCCGCTCACGATCTTTGGGCTCTTAGCCTATCTCAGTATGGGAGCTATGGCGATCGCCCCCACCTTGGTGAATCCAGAGACCAATAAAGACCTGCGCATGAAGCTAGAAGAATGGACATGGCCGCTCCTGTTTATGGGAGCGACCGCCATGACCATCTTCAGCGGTTATTTGATGTATGTCTTGGCGTTTGAGCTGCAAACGGTTTGTGTCTACTGCATCAGCTCCGCGACCTTCAGCCTCAGTTTCCTAGTCTTGACCCTTTTGGGACGAGCCTGGGATGACGCGGGCAAGCTGATTTTTATTGGGATTATTGTGGCCATGGTGACCTTGATTGGCACCTTGGGCGTCTATGCCGGTGTGAATGCACCGGCTGCCGATAACGATGTTCCGGGAGAAGCTGGCCCACGGATAACGACTACCTCCGGTGACGCGGAGCTTGCCTTAGCGCAGCACCTAAGTAGCATTGGAGCCAAGATGTATGGGGCTTATTGGTGTCCTCATTGCCACGACCAAAAGCAATTGTTTGGTCTGCCAGCCGCTAAGGAATTTCCCTATGTGGAATGTGCGCCGGACGGACAAAATCCTCAGACGGAGCTCTGTCAGTCCCTGTCCGACCAAGTGAGGGGATTTCCTACCTGGGAGATTAATGGACAGTACTATCCAGGGACGCGATCGCTTCAGGAGCTGGCTCAGCTTTCTGGCTATAGCGGGCCGACGAATTTCGTCAACTGATACCCATTCCCTCCTCCAAGTTCTCGATCGGTCTAGCTCGGTAGGCTTCGACAGACTCAGGCTTTGACAGGCTCAGCCCGTTATCCGGTCATGATCCGAGTCCGAGAGGCTTCCGAAGTCTACGATCATCGAACTCCCGTAGCTGAGAACGGCGGACTAGCCTTAACCCCAGACTCCCTTGCCCATGCGAGGGAGTTTTTTGTTGGGGTTGCACGTCAGCTAGGAAAACTGTGGGGCAGCGATCGCTTCAGGCTGGGCGAAGGAGTCCACGGCTATGTGGGGGGGATCGGTCGCTTGGGGATCTTGGGCGATCGCACCGCTACAGCCGGGAGTGGTAGCTAGGCGAGTGTTGGCAGCTCGCCAATCTTGAAGCTGTCGCCGCAGGGACACCAAATATTCCCGATAGCTGGGAGAAACCCCGGAGGCCATGAGCGGGCCAACGTAGGCTAGGGCCAGATCCCAGTCATTTTGGCAGACGGCACCGCGCAGGCTGGCGTAGAGCTGTTGAGTGCGGACATTTTCCGTCGGGCGTTCAAAGGTCTGTACGGAGGATGAAGAGGTGCTAAAAGAGGTGGATGTGCTGGAGCCACCACAGTTGGGCGTATTGACAAATTGGGCTTGGGTGGCCCGCCAGTTTTCCACCTGATGGCGAAAATAAACCAGTTGCTCTTGATATTGGGTGGGAATGCCCGGCGTAACCATCAGCGGACTAATAGCGGCGAGGGCGCTATCCCAGTCATTGCGGCAGACAGAGGCCTGTAGGTTGCTATGGAGCTGCCGCAATTGCAAATCCTGGGATAGATCCACGGCCTCAGCCTTTTGGGTCAAACCACCTGCCAAGACGAGCATCGGGGTGAGCGCAGCGACTGAATGACAAGGTTTCAGCATGGCCAGTTCCGAAAAAGGTGCGTTGTATTCTTCTACAACTTGGGACTAAAATCCGGTTGGTCTCATGAAACCACCGCCGGTCGGAGTCTTATATCATGACGGAGTACACCCGATCGCCTGTCCTATGGCTGACCCGGCTTCTATCAACGAACGGTTAGTTCTCCTCAATCAACGCCTCAAAGCAGCACAGCTTGGGGTAAGCATCGAACAACGGGGCAACAAGCTGAGCCTCCGGGGTACGCTGCCGCCCCGCCCCGGCAGCGATCGCCTCCGCCCCTATCAACAGCGCCTCAGTCTGAACCTGCCGGCCACGCCTGGCGGACTGAAGCAAGCCGAGCAACAGGCCAAAATTATTGCCGGACAGTTGCTGCAGCAGACCTTTAGCTGGCAAGCCTATTTACCCATGGGTGGCGGTAAGCGCTTGAGCCAAATGGATTTAGCTGAGAAGATAGACGCCTTTCAACAGGCCTTTTTTGACCAGCAGCGATCGCGCCCCGCCTCAGCCCGCACCACCTGGCAGACCGCCTATGCACCCTACCTGCGCAAACTGGAAGCGATCGCCCGCACCACGCCATCCCTCAACCTCGCCGAGGCCATCCAAGCCACGATCAAAGCTATTCCCGAGGATAGCCGCGGACGGCAGGTGTGCTGCACCGCTCTACAAAGCTTTGTGACCTTTCTAGATCTGGATCTACCCTTCGACCTCAAGCAATGGTGGGGCACCTACA